>JBBQMI010000127.1:0-6011 GCA_038328825.1 Acidimicrobiia bacterium
CCTCGCGGGTCTGCTCGCGGTGTACCGCGACGCGCCGGTCAACTGGTGGTGGTTCGCGCTCTCGGCGATCGGGCTCGTGCTCGCTCACATGGCGAACAACCTCATGAACGACCTCTTCGACCTCGAGGTCGGCACCGATACCGCTGACTACCCCCGCAACCTCTACTCACCCCATCCGGTGATCTCCGGTGCGCTCACCCGTCAGCGTCTCGCGACCTACGCGTTGGCGGTGAACGCGCTCTGCGTCGCAGTGATGATCATCCTCACCGTCGCGCGCGGGTGGCCGATCGTCGCGTTCGCGCTCGGCGGGTTCCTGCTCTCCGCCGCGTACACGGCGCCACCGTTGCGGCTGAAGAAGCACGGTCTCGGTGAACCGACCGTGCTCGTCGTGTGGGGGCCGCTCATGGTCGGTGGCACCTACTACGCCGCCACCGGTTCGATCCCCGCGGCGGTGCTCCTCGCGTCGTTGCCCTACGCGGTGCTCTGCACCACGGTGCTCATGGGCAAGCACATCGACAAAGCCGCGTGGGACAGACCCGCCGGAACGCGCACGCTGCCGGTGATCCTCGGCGAACAGCTCGCGCGCCACGCGACGCGCGGGATGTTCGTGGCGTTCTACGTGCTCGTGGTCGCGCTCGTCGTCGCCGGCATCCTCCCGGTGTTCACGCTCGCCGTCTTCCTGTCGTGCACGCTCCTCGTCCGTGTCTGGACTGCATTCGGTCAGCCGAAGCCCGAGGCGTCACCCGTGCCGAACCCGGTGTGGCCGCTCTGGTTCGCGCCCCACGCGTTCCTGCTCACCCGACGCGCCGGAGGTCTGTTGCTCCTCGGGATGATCGCGGGCGCGATCTTCGGGTTCTAGGACGACGGATCCGGGGCGGCCTGCTCCGACGGTGGCTCGGGAGTGTTGTCGCGCGGGTCGTGGAGGTCGAGGATCTTGACCGGCTCGACCTCCCAGATGCCCCAACGCAGGTGCCACCGCCGGACCGCGGGTGGAGCCCACCAGTTCGCACGGCCGGCGAGTCGCATGAACGCCGGTACGAGGGTCGCCCGGATGAGGAACGCGTCGACGAGCACGGCGAGCGTGAGGCCCACGCCGGTGAGCTGCACGATCTGCACCTTGGATGTCGAGAACGTGATGAACACGATCGCGAGGAGCAACGCGGCCGCGGTGACGATCCGGCCGATGCGCTGGAGGCCGATCGCGACCGACTCCTGGTTGTCGCCGGTCAGGTCGTACTCCTCCTTGATCCGGCTGAGGAGGAACACCTCGTAGTCCATCGACAGGCCGAACGCGATGCAGAACACGAGGATCGGGGTGAAGACGTCGATGCTGCCTGTGGGTGTGAAGTCGAGGATGTTCGTGAAGCGCCCCTCCTGGAAGATCCACACCATGGCGCCGAACGTGGCCGTGAGGCTCAGGAAGTTCAGGAGGAGTGCCTTCAGCGGTACAAGGAAGCTCCCGACCATCAGGAACAGGAGTACGAACGTCACGAGCGCGATCAGCCCCAGCGCGAGTGGTATGCGATTCGTCACTGCGTCCTTCGTGTCGACGAGCTGGGCCGAGAGCCCGGTGACCGACAGCTCGAGGGGCGACGGCGTCGCCCGGATGTCGTGGACGAGCGCCTCGCCGCGTGCCGACACCGGTTCGACCGACGGAACGACCGAGAACCAGGTGGCATCGAGACGTTTCGCGCTCACGAACCGGGTGGAGAGGTCGTCGGCGGCGAGCACCCGTCGCCCGTCGATGTAGTAGCCGGTGGCGGCGTCGACGCGCGAGACGCCGTCGATCTTCGACAGGCGGATCGCGTCGGTGTCGATCTGCTCGTCGGTCACCGGGCCGTCGGGTGCGACGGCGTGAACCGCCGCCGCCGCTGTCTCCCGGGTGTCGAAGTTGGCCCGCAATCGGTCGTTGGTGGCGCGCGCCGAGACGCTGGGGGGTACGACCCGATCGTCGGGGAGGCTCACCGCCAGATCGAGGAACGGGATGCCGAGGACGACGAGCACCGTGATGACCCCCGTCGCGTACGGAACCGGGTGCCGCATGACGCGCTGTGCCTGTCCGTACCAGAAGCCATCGCGGTCGGCCGTCTCCTTGTGCCGCCAGAGGCGTCCCCTGTCGACCCGCGTCCCGAGCACGGCGAGGAGTGCGGGCAACACGATGACCGCGGCGATCCCGGCGAGCACCACGACACTCACGCCGGCGAACGCGAACGAGCGCAGGTACGGCATCGGGAACACGAGCAGCGCGGCGAGCGACACGGTGACGGTCGCGGCACTGAACGCGACCGTGCGGCCCGCGGTGAGCATCGTGCGACTCACCGCGGTGGAGGGGGGCGCGCCGTCGCGGAGCTCCTCGCGGTAGCGCGACACGATGAACAGGCTGTAGTCGATCGCGAGACCGAGTCCGAGTGCGGTCGTGAGGTTCAGCGAGAAGATCGAGACCTGGGTGAAGTGCGCGATGACGGTGAGGGCGAGGAAGCACCCGAGGACGGCGAGTACGGCGATCGTCAGCGGGATCAGCGCCGCGACCAGGCTGCCGAACACGATCACGAGCGCGACGGCCGTGATGGGTGCGGTGAGCGCCTCGGCCTTCTTGAGGTCGGCCTCGGCCTGCTTCGTGATCTGGCGTTGCGTCTCGGCCGCCCCACCGACGGCGGTCGTGAACGTCGCCGTGCGCGTCGTGTAGCGGGGCGCCAACTCGCCGGCCGCCTTCACGAACTCGTCCTCGGTCCCCGGGATCTGGGCGGTGATGAGGGCGAGCGAGCCGTCACGACTCCGCAGCGGCGGTGGCTTCTCGGGGCTGAAGTACGAGATCACGTTGGCGAGGCCGGGATCGGCGGCGATCCGTTCGGTGAAGCGCGTCGCCGCCGCCGTGACCGCGGGATCGTCGACGGTGACCCCGTTGCGCGGCCGGACCACGACGACGAAGTTGATGGTTCCCTGCCCGAAGTCGCGCTGCAGGGTCTCGGCGGTGCGGGCCGACTCCGCGTCGGGACTCTCCATGCCCCCGACCGACAGCTGCTCGGCGACACCGCCGCCGATCAGTCCGGAGACGGGCACGAAGACGAGCGCCGCGATCAACACCCACCAGCGCCGTCGGATGACGAAGGCTGCGAGGCGGCGCATCCGGCGACTGTAGGTGAGTATCGGACAAGTCGGCCAGATGGCGCGTCCGCAACTAGTCTTCCGTCGTGGCCCGACGTTCGGAACTCGTGGATCGGCTCGCCGGGGTGGCGCTGTTCGCGCGCTGCTCGAAACGCGAGTTGCAGATCGTGGCCCGGCACGCAGAGTCTGCCGAGTTCCCCGCCGGCACGGAGCTGGTCGTCGAGGGTGAAGCGGGCGACGCGTTCTTCATCGTGCTCGAGGGCGAGATCGTGCTGCGTCGTGGGGGCCGCAAGGTCGCGACGCTCGGACCGGGTGACTACTTCGGCGAGCTCGCGCTCCTCGATCCCGCGCCTCGGAGCGCGACGGCGGTGGCCACGTCCGACGTTCGGGTTGCCGTGTTGGGTGCGCGGATGTTCCGGACGCTCCTGCGCGAGCTGCCGTCGATGAGCGAACGGCTGCTCTCCGGACTCGCGCGGGCGTTCCGGGAGGCCGGCGGCACGGCGTTCTGATCGATCCCGGATGGACGACGACCTCGAGCACCCCAGCGCCCCGATCGCCGACCTGGATCCTGGTCAGCTCGCCGAGCTGATCCGCGACGTCCCGCTCTTCGGTGCGTTCTCGGCCGACGAGTTCGACCAGCTCACCGGCCTGTTCTCGGAGCTGTCGTTCCGCAAGGGCGAGACGCTCTGGCACGAGGGCGATCCCGGGGAGTCGTTCCTCGTCGTCGTGTCCGGGGAGCTCGAGGTCAACACCGGCGATCGGATCGTCGCGCGCCTCACCACCGGCGACGTGCTCGGCGAGACGGCATTGTTGCTCGGCGAGGCGAGGACCGCGACGGTCCGCGCGTCCCGACGTACCCGGCTGCTCACCCTGACTGCCGACGACTTCCGCAAGTCGTTCGCCCAGAACGCGAAGGTCCTCGAACACCTGTCGCGCGTGCTCTCGCAGCGACTCGCCTCGCGGAACCGCGACGAAGTCGTCCACCGCGCGGTGACGGTGATCGGTGTCGTTGGTGGGCCCGGACTCGTCGGTCGATCGCTCGTGGCCGCCACGGTGGCGGCGCTCCTGGCCCGCGTCTCGCAGCGACCGACGCTCCTCGTCGCCGTGGAGCCCGAGGTGCACGGAGCCACGTCCGACCGCGAGCCCCCGAGCCTCGACGACGTTGTCGCCGACGGTCGCGAACGGTTGCGGAGCCGGATCGAGGTCGGGCGGCCGGTACCGCACCTCGCCACCCGTCTCCCGACCGCGGGGAGCGCTCACGCGTTCGGGCGCGGCCTCGACGCGGTCACGACCGCGCTCGGCCCGGAGTTCCCGGTGATCGTCATCGACGTCGCAGGTTCGATCGCCGTCGACTCTGCCGTCGTGGCCGAGGTCTGCGACGTGATCATCGAGATCGTCGCCCGTCCCGGCGAGACGGCTGATCTGGCCCACGCCGCGCACACGCGCATCTTCGAGGTGCTCAACCTCTACAACGACGTGTCGACGCCGATCCCCGTCAACCACTGCGAGCCGTTCGTGCTGCCCGTCGACTTCGCGCTCGACGATGGCGACACCGACTCGCAGGTCGCGCACGTGCTCACGCATCCCTGGTCGCCGGCGGCCCCGCCGCTGACCCGACTCGCCCGCAAGATCCTCGGCATGTCGGTGGGGATCGCGCTGGGTGGCGGCGCGGCGTTCGGTGTCGCGCACGTCGGCGTGTTGCGCGCCCTCGAAGCCGCCGGGGTCCCGATCGATCTCGTGGTGGGCACGAGCATGGGGTCGATCGTCGCGATGGGCTATGCCGGCGGCCTGCGACCGACGGCGATGGAGGAGATCGCCGGACGCATCGGCAACCTCCGTACCGTGCTCAGCGCGCTCGACGTGACTGTCACGCGGCCCGGCTTCCTGCGCGGCGACCGGCTCGTGTCGATCTTCGGGCCGCTCCTCGGTTCGGTGCAGACGTTCGAGCAGCTCCTGCTCCCGGCCCAGACGGTCGCGTGCGACATCGAGTCGGGTGAGCGCGTCTGCCTCGGAGAGGGCCGCCTCGATGCCGCGTTCCGGGCCAGCTCGAGCGTGCCGATGATCTGGGCGCCGGTGCGTCGCGACGGGCGGACGCTCGTCGACGGGAGCATGGTCGACCCGGTGCCGGCCGAGGTGGTCCGTGAGATGGGCGCCGACCTCTGCATCGCCGTGAACGTCGTTCCGCAGCTCCAGCGCGGCGTGACCACGGCGCTGCAACGGGTCTACAAACGCGTGAACACGTTCAACCCGTTGTCGTACACGAGCGGGAGCCGCGACATGCCGAACGAGTTCGACCTCGTGATGAACTCGATCCAGTCGTTGCAGTACGAGCTCGGGAACTTCAAAGCGATCTCCGCCGACGTGCGCATCAACGTCGAGCTCGCCCAGTTCACGTGGATCGACTTCCACCGCGCGCTCGAGTTGATCGAGCGGGGAGCCGAGGCCGCGACCACGGCGCTCCCCGACATCGAACGCATGCTCGCCGAGCGCCTGCCTCCACCGATCTGACCCCTGTCGGATCTTGCCGTGGTTGCCTACGCTGCTGGTCGTTCGGACCGGTGTCGAGGGGGATCCATGTTCGAGAGCACGATGCAGGACTTTCCGCTGACCGTCGGGATGTTGTTCCGGCACGGCCGGGCCGTCTTCGCCGACAGCGAGGTGGTCACGTCGGAGGGCGCCACCGCTCGCCGGGCGACGTTCGCCGAGGTCGCCGATCGCGTCGAGCTGCTCGCGGCCGCGCTCGGTCGGCTCGGCATCGGGGCCGGCGACCGGGTCGGGACCTTCTCCTGGAACACCCAGGAGCACCTCGAGGCCTACCTGGCGGTGCCCGCCATGGGTGCGGTGCTGCACACGCTGAACCTCCGGCTCTTCCCGGAGCAGCTGTCGTACGTCATCGACCACGCGCA
>JBBQMI010000128.1:0-5946 GCA_038328825.1 Acidimicrobiia bacterium
GCTACGGCTCCTACGAGATCTCGATCGAACCGTCGTTCTCGTCGGTCCGGCTCAGCCTCCTCGACCGCGGCTTCGTCTACGCGATCGCGCACATCCGCGGTGGCGGCGAGATGGGCCGCGCCTGGTACGAAGACGGCCGCCTCGAGCACAAGATGCACACGTTCACCGACTTCATCGCGTCGGCCGAAGCGCTCGTCGACGCGGGCTACACGAGTCCGGAACGCCTCGCGGCGCGCGGCGCCAGCGCCGGCGGCCTCCTCATGGGCGCGATCGCGAACCTGCGGCCCGACCTCTTCCGGGTGATCGTGGCCCAGGTTCCGTTCGTCGACGCGGTCACGACCATGCTCGACGACGGCCTGCCGCTCACGATCACCGAGTGGGAGGAATGGGGGAACCCGGTGCTCGACGCCGGCATCTACGCGCTGATGAAGTCGTACTCCCCATACGACAACGTCGCCGCGAAGGAGTACCCGGCGATGCTCGTCACCGGTGGCCTCAACGACCCGAGGGTGCAGTACTGGGAGCCGGCGAAATGGGTCGCGAAGCTGCGGGCGACCGAAGCCGGCGACCGCGCGTTGCTGCTCAAGACCGAGATGGGTGCCGGTCACGGCGGCCCGTCAGGTCGCTACGACGCCTGGCGCGACGAAGCGCTGGTGCTCGCGTTCGTGCTCGATCAGCTCGACATCGAGGAGACAACACCATGATGAAGGACCTCAAAGACTTCCTGACCCGGGGGAACGTCGTCGGCCTCGCCGTCGCCGTGATCATCGGCGTTGCGTTCGGGGCGGTCATCCTCTCGTTCACCGCCGACATCCTCATGCAGATCATCGGAGGGATCTTCGGTCAACCCGACTTCTCCAGCCTGACGCTCAAGGTCGGCGACATCGTCATCTACTACGGCCGGTTCCTCAACGCGCTGATCAACTTCCTCATCATCGCCACGGTCATGTTCTTCGTGGTGAAGGGCTACGAGAAGGTGTTCCCGCCGAAAGAGGCCGGCGCCACCGAGCTCGACGTGCTGGAGGAGATCCGCGACCTCCTCAAGAGCCAGCGCCCGCAGTAGCGAGCCGCGGGGAGAGCTAGCCGAGCGGGAGGACAGCCGCGAGCTGGCGCGATTGCGCGAGCAGCACCCCGCCGCGACTCCAGAGCGAGCCGTCTTCCTCCAGGAAGCCGTCGGCCGCGGCGTCGGTACGGAACGAGGCCAGGACCCAGTCGTCGTCACGCGCCTCGGCGAGCGGCAGCGTCGCCCGGAAGTGGATGGTGAGGTCGACGGTCGGGACGATCATCGCCTGCGGCACCCGACTGAACACGGGTGGGATCCAGCCATCCGTCATCGCCGCGACCACCAACGCGTCGACCGCGCGCCCCTCCGGCAACCGGATCCACCCGCCGGCGAGCGCGGAGTCGCCCTGCGTCCCGGGTGGCGCGCCGACGGCCCAGCGCGTCTCCCACCGACGCGCGATCGCGGGCATCGGGATCGATGGATCGTCCGGGAGCCGGCGCGGGGTGCACTCGTCGGGGGGCGGGACGTCGTCGGGCGGTACGAGGTCGCAGAACTCCGGGCCCGGGCGCGGCCGGGAGAACGCGGCCAACGCGAGTCCGATGAGCTGCTCGCCCTGCACCAAGCGAGCAGAGAGGCTCGTGAGGGATCGCCCGGCCCGCTCCACCCTGGTCACGACGTCGAGCGGCCCGGGGGCGACCGGCGGCCGGGCGTAGTGGATCGTGAGCGATCGCGGGGCGCGCTCGGCGTCGCCGACCGCCTCGGTGAGCGCCCGGAGGGCCACCGCTGCCAGGTAGCCGCCGTTCGGACCCCGGTGCACCGACCAGAGCGGGCTGAGCTCGCACCGGTACACGCCGTCGCCCGTCGCCGTCACCGCAGTCTCGCGGTCGAAGTCGAACTCCGGGGCACCGTCGGGCTGTGACATGAGCGCGGCAGCCTACGCTCGGGGCGTGGCGGACCGCATCACCGTGACCACCTCCGACGGCGAGACGCTCGAAGGCGAGCTCGCCGCGGCCGACGGGTCCGCGCGCGCGACGTGCGTGCTGTGCCACCCGCATCCCCAGCACGGCGGATCCATGCGTTCGCTCGTGATCTCGGAGCTCTTCCGTGCCCTTCCGGCCGCCGGCATCACCACGCTGCGCTTCAACTTCCGCGGCGTCGAGGGGAGTACGGGCGCGTGGAGCTCGGGGACGGGTGAGCGCGCCGACGTGGCCGCAGCCGTGGAGCTCGCCGACGCGACCGGACCCGACCGGCCGCTGCTGCTGGCCGGCTGGTCGTTCGGCGCCGACATGGCGCTCGCGACGACGGTCGGCCCGATCGCGGCGTGGTTGGCGATCGCAGCTCCGCTGCGGTGCACCACCGAAGCCGACGTCGCCGCGATCGCAGCCGACCCGCGGGCGAAGCTGCTCGCGCTCGCCGAGCACGACGAGATACGACCGGCGGATGAGGTCGCAGCGCTCGCGAGCACGTGGACCGAGACCGAGGTGGTCGTCGTCTCGGGCGCGTCGCACTTCTTCGTGGGCCGCACCGACCGGCTGGTCGCGCTCGCCCTCGGATTCGTCGACCAGATCGTGGCCGCGCCGACGTGACGGTCAGGTCGTCGCGGGCTGCTGCGCGATGCCGTGGCGGTCGAGGAACGCGAGCCGACGCGACACGGTGAACTTCCAGGCGTCGAGATCGGTCTCGAAGTTCGCCCGGTCGCCGTCTTCGATCGCGTGCTCGAGTTCGTCGAACGCAGTGTCTTCGGCATCGAGCAGCTCTCGGTAGCGCCTCAGGAACCCCTCGTCGACCACACCGTGCTCATCGTCGGCCATCGGGCGTCCTCCTGTTGTCCGGAAGCAGTGCCCTCGACCGTACCCGAGCGGGAGCCGCTCCGCTCCCGCGTCGTCACCCAACTGCCGCGAGTGCCTCCGAGATGGTGAAACGCCCCTCATAGAGGGCCTTTCCGACGATCACCCCGGCCAGGCCGGCGTCGTCGACCACGAGCGCGGCCAAGGCGTGGAGATCGGCGAGCGTGCCGACGCCGCCACTCGCGATCACCGGGACCGGCCCGGCTCCGAGGGCGAGCCGCAGCGACTCCGTATCGGGCCCCTCGAGGGTCCCGTCGCGCTCGATCTGGGTGACGATCAGCGCGGCGGCACCCGACGCCGCGAAGCCCTGCGCGCACTCGACGAGGTCGAGCCCGCTCCCTTGCTGCCACCCTCGCGTCGCGACCTCCCGGCCCCGCACGTCGAGACCGACCGCGACCGCTCCGGGGTGGAGCATGGCCAGCTCGTCCACGAGCTCGGGGTGTTCCACGGCCGCGGTGCCGACCACGACCCGCGCCACACCGGCTCCGAGCAGCGCGCCGCCGGCTTCGACCGACCGCACCCCGCCGCCCGACTGCACCCGGCAGTCGACGTTCGCGCAGATCGCCTCGATCACACCCAGGTTCTGGGCGTCACCCGTGCGCGCGGCGTCGAGGTCGACGACATGGATCCAGCGCGCACCGGCGTCGGCGTAGGTGCGCGCGACGCGCACGGGGTCGTCGTCGTAGACGGTTTCGGCCGCGAAGTCGCCCTTGAGTAGCCGCACGCACCGACCGCCGCGCAGATCGATCGCCGGGTACAGCTCGAACGAGCTCACGCGCTAGAGCGAACCCTTGGTCGACGGCACGCCGGTGCTCTCGACGCGCACGGCGTCGCGCAACGCTCGCGCGACGCCCTTGCACGAGGCCTCGATGATGTGGTGGCCGTTCTTGCCCGACAGGGAGCGCATGTGGAGGGTCACCGCGGCGCTGAACGTGAAGGCGCGCCAGAACTCCTCCATCAGCTGCGGGTCGAAGGTGCCGATCCACTCCGAGATCGGGTCGACCTCGTACACGAGGAACGGACGACCCGACAGGTCGAGGGCGATCTGCACGAGCGCTTCGTCGAGAGGGACGAGCGCCGACGCAAACCGGCGAACACCGCCCTTGTCGCCGAGCGCGTCCTTGACCGCGGTGCCGAGGACGATGCCCACGTCTTCGACCGTGTGGTGCAGGTCGATCTCGAGGTCGCCCTCGGCGTCGATCGCGAGGTCGAAGCCCGCGTGCTTGCCGATCTGCTCGAGCATGTGGTCGAAGAACGGGATGCCGGTGCTTGCCCGAGCCGCGCCGGTGCCGTCGATCTCGAGGGTGAGATCGATCTTCGTCTCTTTGGTCTCGCGCTCGAGGTGCGCGCTGCGACTCATGTTCGTTCGACCTCCTCCAGCGCCGCGTCGAGCGCGGCGAGGAACGCATCGTTCTCGGCGGGGGTGCCGACGGTGACCCGCAAGCATCCCTCGACCCGGGGCCAGCGGGAGAAATCTCGCACGAGCACCCCGTGGGCGACCATCGCCTCCCAGACGGCGTGCCCATCGCGGCCCTGCCCCTCGCCGGTCACCCGGAAGAGGAGGAAGTTCGCGCCCGACGGGAACACGGTCACGCCCTCGCGCTCGTCGAGCGCCACGAAGAGGCGTTCCCGCTCCTCCACCAGCAGCGCGACCCTGGCCTCCATCTCGCCCGCGAACCGGAGCGCGACCGTGCCCGCGATCTGGGTGGCGAAGTCGAGGTGGTACGGCAGCACGACCTTCTCGAGCTCGGCGACGATGCGGCGCGGCGCCACGCACAGGCCGAGTCGGAGTCCGGCGAGCGACCACACCTTGGAGTAGGTGCGCACCACCACGAGCGGCACGTCGTCGCCGACGAGCTCGAGCGCGCTGCGGTGCGCGAACTCCCCGTAGGCCTCGTCGACCACGACGAGACCCGGCGCGGCGTCGAGCACCGCCTCGAGGAGCTCGCGGTCGTCGACGGTTCCGGTGGGGTTGTTCGGACTGCAGAGGAACACGACGTCGGGCTGCTCCGCTTCGATCCGGGCGACGGCGTCGTCGGGGTCGATCGCGAAGTCGTCGCCGCGCTCACCGAGCACGATCGGCGTGCCGGTGATGCGGGCGATGTGCTCGTGGAGCGCGTAGGTCGGTTCGAACACGAGCGCGACGCGATCGGGCCCGCCGTAGGTGAGCAGGATCGTCTGGAGCACCTCGTTCGAGCCGTTGGCACAGAAGATCCGATCGACCGGCTGGTCGAGCCGGCGGCTCAGCGCGTCGCGGAGCTCGCGCGCGGCGCGATCGGGATACCGGTGCAGCGGGGCCGCCGCGAGCTCGGCGAGCCATGCTTCGACGAACGCGGGCGGCGGCGGGTACGGGCTCTCGTTGGTGTTGAGTCGGACATCGACCTCGAGCTGCGGCGAGTGGTAGCCCTCGAGCGCCTTGAGGCTGTCGCGAGGTTCCGGGAGGCTCACGACCCGTCGCTCCGGATGCGAAGGGAACGCGCGTGCGCGTCGAGTCCTTCCGCAGTCGCGATCACCCGGCCGGCGCGAGCCACCGGTCCGTCGGCCGCGTCGGCGTCGGCCCGCACGACGTGCACGTGCTTGCGGAAGTCGTCGACGCGCAGCGCGCTCGAGAAACGCGCCGCGCCCGACGTAGGGAGCACGTGGTTGGCGCCCGACGAGTAGTCGCCGTACGCCGTGGGTGCGTACGCGCCGATGAAGACGGCGCCCGCGTTGCGCACGAGTGGCAACAGCGCCTCCGGGTCGGCCGTGATCAGCTCGAGGTGCTCGGGCGCGAACGCGTTGACGACCGCGAGGGCTTCGTCGAGATCGCCGACGACCACGGCCCGGCCACCTGACGCGAGTGTCGACTCCGCCTCCTGTCGACGGTCGCGCGGGAGGTCGCCGAGCGCGGCTTCGAGCTCGGCGTCGACCGCGGCCGCGACGCGCTCGTCGTCGGTCACGAGGATCACCGCGCCGCCGGGGCCGTGTTCCGCCTGGGCCACGAGATCGGCGGCGACGAACGCGGCCGGGGCGGTGACATCGGCCACCACGACCAGCTCCGACGGTCCCGCGCCCGACTCGATACCCACGACCCCGGCGCCCGCGACCTCGCGCTTG
>JBBQMI010000129.1:0-5914 GCA_038328825.1 Acidimicrobiia bacterium
GCCGTCGGCATGGCCGAGGCGTGTCGCGACCTGTCGGTCGCGTACGCCAACGAACGCCAGCAGTTCGGTCGCAAGATCGGTTCGTTCCACGCGGTGAAGCACCTCAGCGCCGACATGGCCGTGCGGGTCGAGGTCGCGCGCGCGGCCACGCACGCGGCCGCGGTGCATCTCGACGACCCGGGCCTCGGCGGCACCGAACGCGCCGTGAGCGGCGCGAAGTTGCTCGCGGGTGAGGCGGCGGTCGTGAACGGGAAGTCGGCGACGCAGGTGCACGGGGGGATGGGCTTCACCTGGGAGGTCGACGTGCACCTCTACCTGAAGCGCGCCTGGGTGCTCGACACCACGTTCGGGAGCGGCGACGACCACGCCGACACCGTCGCCGCGAACCTCCGGTGAGCGAGACCGACCCGCCGGCGGGGGAGTGGAAGCCCCTGCTCGACGATCTCGACGCGCGGCAGACCGAAGCGCGCGGGATGGGTGGGAGCGAACGGCTCGAGCGACAGCGCGAAGACGGTCGGCTCGACGCCCGTCAACGGGTCGCGCACCTCTTCGATCCGGGCTCGTTCGTCGAGCTCGGCTCGCTGACCGGTTCCGTGCAACGGGGCGTGTCGCCGATCGCGCCGGCCGACGCGCTCGTCGCCGGCCACGGTACGATCGACGGGCGACCCGTGCTGGTCGGTGCCGAGGACTTCACCGTGATGGGCGGGTCGATCGGGCTCGGGACGAGCGCGAAGCGCCACCGCCTCACGCAGCTCGCGGAGCAGGAGCGGGTGCCGCTCGTGATGCTGCTCGAAGGCGCCGGTGACCGCGCCCAGAACGCGTTCGAGCGTCGCGGGCGAGCGCCGAACGACCTCCAGGCGCTCGTCGCGCTCTCGGGTCTGGTACCGACCGTCTGCGTGGTGATGGGTCCGTCGGCCGGTCACGGTGCGCTCACCGCACCTCTCATGGACTTCGTCGTGATGGTCGAGGGCGCGGCCCTCTTCAGCGCGGGTCCGCCGCTCGTCCAGGCCGCGATCGGCGAGGAGATCACCAAGGAGGAGCTCGGCGGCACGCCGGTCCACACCGTGGTGAGCGGCGTCGCCCACAACCGGGCCGCAGACGACGCGGCCGCGCTCGATCTCGTGCGCGCCTACCTCTCGTACCTCCCGTCGAACGCGTGGACGCACCCGCCCGCGTCGGCCGGCGAAGACTCCGGACCCCGTCGGCTCGACGGGATCCTCGATCTCATCCCGGCGGATCCGCGCCGCGCCTACGACGTGCGTGCCGTGATCGAGCTCGTGGGTGACGCCGGCACCGTGCTCGAGATCGCGCCCGCGTTCGGCCGGTCCGTCGTGACCGCGTTCGCGCGCCTCGGCGGAGAAGCCGTGGCCGTGGTCGCCAACCAGCCCGCCGTGAAGGCCGGCTCGATCGACGCCGATTCTGCCGACAAGGCGGCGCATTTCCTCGCCGTCGCCGACGCCTTCCACGTTCCCGTGGTCTTGTTCGCCGACAACCCGGGAGTGCTCGCGGGAAGCGCGGCCGAACGCAGCGGGATCCTGCGTCACGCGGCCCGCATGTTCGCAGCCCAGGCTCGCGTGACGAGTCCGAAGCTCCACGTCACGCTGCGCAAGGCGTACGGCTTCGGCAGCTCGCTGATGGGGATGAATCCGTTCGACGGCCAGACGGTCGCGCTGGCCCTCCCGGGCACGCGGCTCGGCGCGATGCCGGCCGACAGCGGCGCCGACGCAGCCAAGCTCGAGAGCGACGCCCGCATGGTGCTCGCCAACGCCGAGGTGGGCGGCGCCTACGGAGCGGCCGACACGATGAGCTACGACGACGTCGTCGACCCCCGCGACCTCCGCGACCACCTCCTCGCCGCCCTCCGGCTCACGGCAGCCCGGCGGGCGGGTCCCGTGGAACCGGTCACGCACCGCGGCATCGCCCCCTGACCGACCGACTGACCGCTCGGCGAATGGGACCCGCGGGCGGTCCGGCGTCGGAGGCCCGTCTCGGGGTTAGCCTCCGCCACGATTCCAGGGGGGAGTTGTGACCACCGCAGTCGAGTTGGAGCTCGAGCCGCCGGCGCGATCCGAGTCGCTCGCGCACGTCCCCGCCTTCGACGGCCTCCGCGGCCTCGCGGTGCTCGCGGTCGTCGCGTTCCACGCCGACCTCCGATGGGCCCGCGGTGGCTTCCTCGGCGTGGACATGTTCTTCGTGCTGTCGGGATTCCTGATCACGTCGCTGCTCCGCGCCGAGCACGCTCGGAGGGCGGCGATCTCACTGCCAGGATTCTGGAGCCGGCGGGCCCGCCGGCTCCTGCCGGCTCTGGGGTTCCTCTGCCTTGTGCTCCTCGGGTACGTCGCGCTCCGGCCCGATCACCCTGCACTCACGAACCTGCGGGGCGACATGTTCGCCGCGCTCGGATACGTCGCGAACTGGCGGTTCGTGTCGCAGTCCGATGGCTACTTCACCAACTTCGCGCCCTCCCCGTTGCGCCATCTCTGGTCACTCGCGATCGAGGAGCAGTTCTACCTGCTGTGGCCGCTCGTCGTGCTCGTCGTCGTCCGCGTGAAGCGCCCGGCGGTGGTGGTCGCGGTGATGGCCGTCGTCTCGGCCACGCTCATGGCGGTGCTGGTCGACCCGGCTGACCCATCGGCCGTCTACTTCGGCACCCACACCCACGCGCACGGTCTGCTCCTCGGCGCCGCGCTCGCGTTCGTAACCATCCCTCGGTGGCGGTGGCTCCCGATCGCGGGGATCGTCGCCGCGCTCGCCATGTTCGGTTGCATGCTGGTGTTCGACGGCTCCGACCTCTGGGTGTACCGCGGCGGACTGTTCGGCTTCGAGCTGCTGACCGTGCTCGTGCTCGCCGCATGCGTGCACCCGCAGGCGACGATCCTCGGGCGGGCCTTGGCCTGGCGACCGCTGTGCGCGGTGGGACTCGTGTCGTACGGCCTCTACCTCTGGCACTGGCCCGTGTTCGTGCTCGTCGACGAGCAACTGGTGGGGCTCGGTGGCACCGCGCTCCTCGCGGTCCAACTCGTGATCACGGTCGGCGTGACCTTGCTCTCCTACGAGGCGCTCGAGCGACCGTTCCGACGGGGCACGCTGCCCGGCCGGCATGGCGTCGCGTTCGTCCCCCTCGTGGCGGGCGGTCTGGTCGCTGTGCTCCTGCTTGTGACCGCGTCGCTCGATTCACCGATCGCTGCCGCCACCCGCGCAGCTGAGCACGACCGGACCCTCGCCGTGTCGCATCCCGGACGGCGACGGGTGCTCCTGGTCGGTGACTCGTCGGCCCAGACGCTCGCCCCGGGCATCGAAGCGGCGCTGGCGTCCCGCGGGATCGAGCTCGTCTCGGGTGCGGCGGCCGGATGCGCGCTCGACTGGGACGTCGACCTCATGGCGGCCGAGGACGGGACCTGGTTCCCCGTCCAGGGCGACGCCGACTGCACCTGGCCGCGCACGTGGCCGCGGCTCCTGCGCCGCTACCGACCCGACCTCGTGCTCATCAACTTCGGCCTGTGGGACGCGTCCGACCATCGGATCGGCGCGCGGACGTTCCGCTACGGCAGCGCCGACTGGCAGCAGCACATGGCGAGCACTGCCACGCGGGCCGTGCGCGTCGCGGGTGCCGAAGGGGCGCGCGTGGGCTTCGTGTTGAGCGGCGCGATCCTCGCGGGGGTCGGTCCGTTCAACGCGTTGCTCGCGACCGTCGCGTCGAGAGCTCAGCTCCCGGTGTTCGACCTCGGGCCTGTCGCCGACGCGCACGGAACCGACTACCGGTGGGACGGCGTGCACTACACCGAGGCCGGGGCACGCGCGGTCGGGGTGCCGGTGGCCGACTGGATCGTGCAGGTGATTCCCGCGGCCGCAGATCGCGATCAGGCCAGTCGACGGGTCACCCAGATCTCCTCGGCGGGCCAGCGGCGCGACCAGCGGTAGTCGACGAACTCGGTGTAGGTCGTCTCGGCGCCCTTGGGTGCGCGGAGGTGGATCAGGTCCTCGATCTCGAAGCCGTTGGCATGGAACAACCGGATCCAGTCGCCGTAGGGGAGTTGGAACTCGGTCACGCCTTCGGGCCACCGGATCTCGTGCGGCCCGAACCACTTCCGTCGGAGCTTGCGGGTCGGGCCCACGTCGTCGTCGGTGAGCCACTTGACGAAGCTCGAGATGCAGAACGCGAGCAACCCGCCCGGACGGAGGAGTCGCGCGGCCTCGGTCACGGCGCGTTCCGGGTCGCAGAAGCTCATCGCGCCGTGGTCGCAGAAGACGATGTCGAACGACGCGTCTCGCAGCGGCACGGCTTCACCGCTTGCGCACACGAGCGGCAGGGTCCGCTCGGCGTAGCCGAGCTGGGCCTGTGACTGGTCGAGTCCCACCGCGTTCGCTCCGAGCGCGGCGAGACCGTGCGACCACTGGCCCGCGCCGCAGCCGAACTCGAGCACGTCGAGGCCGGCGACGTCGCCGAGCACGTTCAGGTCGGCCTCGGCGATGCGCCACGCACCCCAGGCGAGTGGGGCTCCGGCGAGTCGGGCACCGTGCGCCGCCTGGTAGTCGGTGGCGTCGGCATCCCAGAAGTCGCGGTTGTGGCGCTCGTGCGAGGAGCTCATCCGGCGAGGGCCGCGAGGAGATCGACGACCAGCTGTGGTTGCGACAGGAAGGGGGAGTGGCTCGTGGGCCACTCGAGCGTCGTCGTGGCGCGCGACGCCAGTGCCCGTTGGACCGCGACCGGGATCGCACGGTCTTCGGTGCACACCACGTAGGTCGACGGGATGTCGTGCCACGCGACCGCCGACGGACTCTCCGCGAGGGTCACCGCCGGTTGGGGCGTGAGCCGCTCGCTCGCGGCGGCGGCGAGCTCGGGGGTGGCGTCGGCGTAGAACGCGGCGACGGCGGTGTCGGGACCGATGCGGATGGTGCCGTCGTCGCCGACGACGATCCCGTGCTCGAGATCAGTGGAGCCGGGTTCGACCTCGACCGTGACCGAAGCCATGGCCGACTCGCCGAGATCGAGCATGAGTGCGCAGAGGTACACGAGGTGGGTGACCGCGCCGATCCCCGCGGCCGCCTCGGTGATGACGCCGCCACCGTACGAGTGACCGCACACGACGACCGGCCCATCGATCCCTTCGATCACGGCCCGGACGAACGCGGCGTCGAGCGCGAGGGAACCCGCTCCCGATCGGGACGGGAGGTCGACCGCGACCGTGACGACCCCGAGCGAGCGGAGTCCGGTGACGACGTGGTCCCAGCACCACGAACCGTGCCACGCCCCGTGGACGAGCACGACGGTCGCGCGACTGTCGGATGCCGGCATCAGCCGACGAACGGATCGAAGCGGACGGGCTGGACGCTGGTCACAGCGTCGACAGCAGCTGGACGATGGCGGCGTAGTGGCAGGCGATCGCGCCGACCACGCAGGCGTGGAAGATCTCGTGGTAGCCGAAAGTCGAAGGCCACGGATCGGGTCGCCGGGCCGCGTGCACGATCGCGCCCCCGGTGTAGAGCACACCGCCGGCGAAGATCAGCGCGAACGCGAGGACCCCGCTGTGGATCCAGAGATCAGGCATCGCGATCACCGCCACCCAGCCGAGCGTCACGTAGACGGCGGTGACGTAGCCCTTGGGCGCGTGGATCGGAAGCCACTCGAACGCGATTCCGGCGATGGTCCCGCCCCAGACGAGGACGAGCACGAGGGTCGCCCAGCCACTGCTCATGCCGAGGAGCGCGACCGCGGTGTACGTGCCCGCGATCATGAAGAAGATCGTCGTGTGGTCGAGTTGGAGGAGTCGGACCGTCGAGCCGAGGGTCCAGTTCCCGCGGTGCAGGAGCGCGCTGACGCCGAGCATCGCGCTCATGGCGAGGGCGAAGACCGCCGCCGCGAACCGCGGCACGCCGTTCGGCGCGTACGCGACCAGCGCTGCGCTTGCGAACA
>JBBQMI010000130.1:0-5897 GCA_038328825.1 Acidimicrobiia bacterium
GATGGTCGTGGTTCGTCGGTTCCGGTCGGTACTCCGGTCTGAGGGTCGTCTGGCCGAGCGCGGCGCGGAAGCCAACGACGTAGGTCGCGGCGACGGCAAGTGCGGTGCGCCCGGCGGTCCCCTTCCCGGCGACGCCCATCACCGCCTGTGGCATGGTCATGCAGTGCGACCAGCCGTACGGCGCGTGGTCGGGCGGCTCCTGCAGCATCGACCACGCGGCGACGCGCGCGAGCTGCACGCGCGCGACGCGGAGGTCGGGTTCGGCCGCCACGATTCCCGACAGGAGGTCCGGTGCGACGCCGCTCTCCTCGGCCTGGTGCATGACCGGGTAGATGAAGTCACTGCCGGGCGTCCCGAGCACCGGCACGTCGAGGAGCGCGGTCGCGAGCGAGCCCCGGGCGATGGTTCCCTCGAGGTCGTCGAACCAGTGCAGCTCCCAGTCGGCGTAGCGGGCGAGCTCGCGGGCCGGTCCTCGGAGCAGCGTGCCGGTGACCTCGCCGCCCGGGGCGATTCTCGGGAAGAGGTAGAGGAGGATGCTCGCGTGGCCCGCGGCCGCGCGCGACCGCGCCACCGGCTCGGCGAGCAGCCGGCGCACCTCCTCGGGGGTGGCGAGCGTTCCGAGTGTGGCCGCGGCGCGGTCGACGGTGTGGAGGTCACCCTCGGCGATCGCCGTGATGAGCGCGGCCGCCGCGTCGGCCGGGGAATCGGTCGGCAGCGGCTCCGGGTCGGCGACCGATTCGCCGGCGGCGGCGTACTCGTCGCCCAGTTGCACGATCCGGCGGCGTGCGTCGGCTCGCGCGTCGGGGTGCACGTGACGCAGCAACCCGGCGCGGGCGAGGAGCTCGAGCGGTGCGTGCAGGACGAACGAGTCGGCGGGGGCGACCTTCGGCCGGGCGATCGTGTCGCCGACGGTCGCGACGAGCTCGACGTCGGAGCGGGCGTCGGACGGGTTCGTGAGAGCCATACCGTGACTCTAAAACCTCAAGTGAACTTGAAGTCAAGGCGCGTTCGGTGAAAACTCACCGGGTGACCGTCGAGGAATGGCTCCCCATCGGTGAGCTCGCGGCGCGTTCGGGCGTTGCGGCGTCGGCGCTGCGCTTCTACGAGGACGCCGGCCTCCTCCACTCGGAGCGCACCGCGGGCGGTCAACGCCGCTTCGCCCGCGACACCCTGCGGCGACTCGCGTTCATCGCCGCCGCCCAGCGGGTGGGCCTCACGCTCGACGAGATCAGCGCCGCGTTGGCGACGCTTCCCGACGCCCGCACACCCACCGTCGCCGACTGGACTCGGCTCTCCCGAGCGTGGCGCCCCCGCCTCGACGAGCAGATCGAGATGCTGATCCGACTGCGCGACGATCTCACCTCGTGCATCGGGTGTGGGTGCCTCTCGCTCAAGACGTGCGCGCTGTACAACCCCGACGACGCGGCGGCCGGGCTCGGATCCGGTGCCCGCTACCTCCTGGGCGACGCGGCCGAAGACGTCGTCGATCTCCCGTGAGCGCCTACGGAGCCGTAGGGCCGGAAGCGGACGAACGCCGACCGGTGGCGGAACGGCTCGGCCCGGTCGGTCGCGCGACGACTCTGAGACGGTCAGCCCGGTGGCGCCAACGCGAGGTAGTCGTCGCGGCTGACGGGCGTCGACGTGAGCGATCGGTCGGCGCGGGGGATGTCGGTCGGCGTGCCGTCGAGTGTGAACTGCACCTGGCCGATCCCCGGCTGGCCGGTGACGGTGTAGACGATCTGGGCGAGCGCGAGTACCTGGTCGGGTCGCGACAGGTTCGTGAACGACGCGGGCAGGTCGACCGTCGCCGTGCCCCGTTGCACCTGCACCTGCGTGGGCGTGTCATCCACCGGCAGCGCGGTGCGGATGCCTGCCGCGACCTCGGGGCTCGTCGGGCCGCGACCGAGCGAGCGGAGGAGGCGGGGAAGCGTCAGCGGCGGAGGCAACCGGCGGGCCGTGGCGACGAGGCCGGCACCCCGAGCGAGGTAGATGATCGCGTCGCTCGTCCCCAGCCCTTCCGAGTCGGCGATGCCACCACTGTTCTTGTCGAGCAGACGGTACGGCACGCCGGTGTCGTCGACGCGCTTCGCCGAGCCCTGCGACGGCACCCCGCACGCGGCCGATGCGATCGCCAGCACGAACACGGCGACGAGCGCGCGCCCCCAGCCGATCCGGAGACGGGGATCGGTCATCACGCGCCGTTCCTCGGGACGCGCACCACGAAGCGGGCGCCGCCACCGGGCGCATCCTCGACCCACACGTCACCGTGATGGAGGCGGACGTGCTCGACGACGAGCGCGAGCCCGAGGCCGGTCCCCGGCGCGTCGCCCGCGTTCTGGCCGCGCGCGAAGCGGTCGAAGATGTATTCACGCTCGTGCAGCGGAACACCCGGACCGGAGTCGTCGACCGCAATGCGCAGACTCTCGGCGCTGCCACTGATCACCACGCGCTCGGCGCCGCCGCCGTACGCGTCGGCGTTGTCGAGGAGGTTGGTGAGGATCTGGCCGATGCGTCGCTTGTCGACCGCGGCCGACGCAGGTGCCGATGTGGTGACGTCGATCGCGACATCGTCTCGCCGGCTGGCCGTGAGCACCTCGCGCACGAGCTCCGCAGGATCGACCTCACCGACGTCGAGCTCGCCGACGCCCGCCTCCATGCGCGAGATGTCGAGCAGGTCGAGCACCAACCCGGTGAAGCGACGGAGCTCGTCGTCGAGGACGTCGAGCGCGGCGTTGGTGGCCTCGGCCGAGTTCCGGCGCCGGGCGACGCTCAGCGCGGCCGACATCTTCGCGAGCGGGGTCCGCAGCTCGTGGCTGACGTCGGACGCGAAGCGCGCTTCCCGCTCGATGCGACCGCGGAGCGCCGCGACCATGTCGTTGAACGCGTCGACGAGCGGTTCGAGGTCGCTGTCACCCTCGGCGTCGAGGCGTTCGCTCAAGGTCCCCTCGCCGATCCCGCTCGCGGCCGCGGCCATGCGTCGGACGGGACGCAGGACACGGCCACTCGCGTACCGACCGATCACGGCCCCGAGGAGCGTGATGACGATCGCGGCCGCGGCCAGCACCTGCGCGAGGCGGGTGAGGGTGAGCTCGAGCTCCTGGACGGGGACGAACTCGAAGTACGCGCCGGCGATCGCCGGAAGGGGCACGCCCACCGCGATGTTCGGTGCCGACGCCACGTCGGTGTTCTGGGTCCCGGCCGAACCGGAGGCGACGAGTGACCGCAGCGAGACGGGTACGTCGCGGCGACCCACGCCGACCGACGTCCCGAACCACGACGTGCCGACTCGGAGCACCACCGCGCTCTCGGCCCCGGTCTGGGCCTGCGCGAGCGCACCCTGCACGTCGGCCGGGTTGGCGACGAGCGCGTCGCGCACCGCCCGGGCGTTGAGATACGTCTGCTGCCGGGCGGTCGCGTTGCGGCGACTGAGCACGAACGACCGCGTCAGCTCGTACGTGAAGCCGGCCAGTGTCACCGAGAGGACGAGCGCCAGGATGGCGAAGGCGGCGGTCACCCGCGCCCGGAGCCCGAGCTGAGCGGTCGGGCGTCGGTCGTCGGTCACCGCGCCATTCTTCCCGCGCCTGCGTCCGGTGAGCGGTCACACGGCTTCGCCGAAAGCCTCGCAGTCGGGGTTCTCGCACACGAACGGGGTGTCGAGCACGTTCGCGGTCTCGGCCGGGAGGGCGGTGACGCCGCACTCGGGGCAGATCGGCGCCCGCTCGATCTCGGCGTCGTCCCAGCCCGTCACGACGCGTCTCGGGCCGGCTCGAGCGCCGTCGCGTAGTCGACGAGTCGTGCCGCGAGCTCCAACGCGAGCTCGGGATCGCCGAGATCGGGATCGGGCCACGTCTCCGACACCCGCTGCCAGGTGTCGGCTCGACCGAGGAACGGACCCGCGAATGCTTCGTCGCCGACGACCGGGCGCCAGTCGCGCTCGCGCGCGAGGAGCTGCGCGACGACCCGCTGGTTGTCGGCGGGCTTCGGATGCTCCGAGTGGAACCCGACCTCGATGGCAAGGATCGTCGCCTCGTCGACCGCGTCGGCTCCGATCACCTGGGCCTCGTAGTGCTCGCGGGGAGGTGCCTCCGGTCCGAACCAGACCTTGATGCCGTAGCGGCGGGCCCGGAGGTGCAGCGGGCCGAGATCGGCCGGCATCATCCCGCGGAGGGCGTCGGCCACGTCGTCGAACAGGGACGGTTCCATCCCGTCAGCGGGCCGTGCTCATCTCGAATCGAGCGCGAGGCAGATGGCGCTCGCGGCGCCGAAGAGCTGGTGCTTGTGGTCGGCGATCACGGACCGATTCTTCGTCGCCATCACCGCAGCTGCTTCGATCGCACGATCGAGGACCTCGGCTTCAGGCGCGATCTGGTCGGCGATCCCGCTCGCGAGCGCCGCGGGCCCGTCGTAGCGACGACCGGTGAGCATCGCGTCGGCGGCGGCGGACGCGGGGAGGCGCGCCGTGACCGTCGCGGTCATCCCGGGGGTGAGGGGCAACCCCAGGTCGACTTCGGGGAGGCACCAGTAGCCGCGGTCCTCGCGCATGATCCGGAGGTCGAACGCCGACGAGAGCATCGCGCCCGCCGCGAACGTGTGACCGTTGAGCGCGGCCACGGTGTAGGCGGGGAACACGAGCATGCGCCCGAGGAGTCGGTGGACCTCGGCCATGAACGCCGGTGCATCGTCGGCCGACGAGAGCCAGTCGAGATCGAGTCCGTTCGAGAAGAACTTGCCTTCACCCACGGCGACGACCGCCAGCGGTCCGTCGACCGCTTCGAGCTCGTCGAGAGCAGCGTGCCACGCAGCCATCGAGCCACCGTGGAAGCGGTTCTCGCCGTCGCGCCAGTGGAGCACGCGCACCGGCCCGACCACCTCGATGTCGAGCGGGCCGCTCACCCCGTCTCCCGCTCGGGGAACATGTCCACGGGGCGGGCGACGATCGTCGGGTCGGGTTCCCGGGCGACGTCGTGGTCCTTGTCGTCGTAGTCGAGACCGTGCAGCACGTGGCGCATCGCGTTGAGGCGTCCGGTGCGCTTGTCGTTGTTGTTCACGACCCACCACGGCGCGTACGGCGTGTCGGTGAACGCGAACGTGATGTTCTGCGCCTCTGTGTACTTGTCCCACCGTGACTGGGCGTACTCGTCGAGCGTGCTCAACTTCCACTCCTTGAGCGGATCGTGAGCCCGCGCCTCGAGCCGACGGGCCTGCTCGTCCTTGTTGACCGCGAGCCACAACTTCACCAGGTGGACGCCGTCGTCGACCAGGAACTGCTCGAAGTCGGGTGCCTGACGCAAGAAGCGCGCGTGTTCGTCGACGGTGCAGAAGTCCATCACCCACTCCACACCGGCCCGGTTGTACCAGGACCGATCGAAGAGCACGATGTCGCCCGCCGTGGGGAGGTGCAGCGCGTACCGCTGGAAGTACCACTGACCGCGCTCGGTGTCGTTCGGCTTGTCGAGCGCGACGTGCCGAGCGCGACGCGGGTTGAGGTGCTCGCGGAACCGCTGGATCATGCCGCCCTTGCCGGCGGTGTCGCGGCCCTCGAAGACGATCACGACGCGACGACCGCTGTCGATGAGCGAGGCCTGCAGCTTCACGAGTTCGACCTGCAGGGCGTGCAGGTCCAGCTCGTAGCCTTCGCGGCTTGGCTTCTCGGGCGTGGGGAGGTCGTCGTGCCCGCGGTGCCATCCGTCGTGCTTCGTGTCGTGCTTCGTGTCGTGCCTCGTTGCTCCGTGGTCGGCCTTCGGTGCCATCCAGACGATCGTAGTAGCCGTCCGCGAACCACCGAACGTGCGACAATCCGCACCGGGAGCGCGAGCGGGGGACCTGATGGGGCGACGCGGCGGACACCGGAATGGCACCGTGTCGCGCCGCGATGTCTTGCAGGGGATCAGTGCACT
>JBBQMI010000131.1:0-5868 GCA_038328825.1 Acidimicrobiia bacterium
CACGGAGGGGTTGATGAGACTCGGGAAGGTCCGCGTCGGCGCGCTGACCGGCGTGCTGTTGCTCGCCGCGTGTTCGGGTAGGGGCGACGATCGTTCGGCGAGCAAGTCGGCCTCGAGAGCAGAAGCGGTCGCGCCCGGCTCGGCTGCCGGCGCGTCAACGGCATCGGATGCGAAGGCCGCGGTGCCGACGACGACGCCGAACGTGGTGCCGGCTCCCGGGCGGCAGGTCGTGACGAACGCGACGCTCGGGCTGAAGGCGAAGCGGGTGGGCGACGTGGCCGCGGACGCGATCGCGGTCGTCACGGCTGCGGGTGGCTCCCTCTTCTCCGAGAACGCTGCCGTCGGATCACGCAGCGACGCGATGCTCGTGTTCAAGGTCCCGCCGACCGCGTTCGCCGCGGTGCTCGACCGACTCGGGAAGCTCGGCAAGCGGGCCGACCAACAGGTGACGACCGACGACGTGACCGCGCAGGTCGTCGACCTCGAGGGCCGGCTCGCGGCCGCGACCGCGAGCACCGCGCGCCTGCGCGCCCTGTATGACCGGGCCGAGAACGTGCCCGACGTCGTCGCGATCGAGGCCGAGCTCGTGAAGCGCGAGGGCGAGGTGGTGACGCTCCAGGGCCAGCTCGGGGTGGTGCAGGCCCAGGTCGCCGAGGCGACGATCACACTCACCGTCGCCAAGCTCGTCCCCGTGGCACCCGTGACCGAAGAGGCGTCGGGCTTCCTCGCCGGACTCGACCGCGGCTGGAGGGCCTTCGTCACCGCGGCCGGCGCCGGCGCGACCGCCCTCGGGGTGCTCCTCCCGTTCCTCGCGCTCGCCGGCGTCGTCGGCGGCATCACCCTCGGCATCCGCCGCCGTCTCCGTCCCGCGCCCGCCCCGACCCCGGCCACCTGACAACCCGCCGAACCCTCGTTCTGGTCATCTCCAGCTGTCCCATGCACGCCAGAACCTGACCAGAACGAGGGCTTGGGCCGGTCAGTCCGGGGTGGGGGGCGAGAAGTTGCCGGCCAGGCGTTCGAGGAGGCCGCCTTCGCCTCGGCTCGTGAGCGCGGTGATCGAGTCGGCGGCCTCGCGTCGGCGGCGCCACAGCGCGTCGACGAACCGGAGGGTGAGGTCGTTGCGGAGCGGGAGGTAGCCGATCTCCCAGACCATCACCAGGCCCCAGAACGCGAGGTCGACGGGGGTGCCGCCGGGCCGCAGGTGGGTGCGGATGCGCATCGAGCCCTGGGCGAAGTGCGTAACCCGGTTGTCGATCGCATCGGCGAGCACGCCCTCGGGGATGCGGATGATGCACGCGGCGTCTCCGGGAGGTGCGTGGAGCGCGAGCACGCGGCTGGCGCGGAAGTCGATGCTCCAGAACCGACGGGTCCCGCCGCCGTCGACCCCCGACGGGACCTCGAACACGACGGGGCGACCGAGCGCGGCGCGCCGGACGGGGAGCGGGATCGCTCGCGCGAACGCCTCGAAGTAGTCGGAGAACGTCCGGAAGTCGAGCGCGCGCGACGCTTCGAGCTCGGCCTGACTTTCGAGCGTCGGCTGGATGCGCGTCACTTCGTCGGTGAGACGCGCCTCACGGTCGGTCCACCAGTCGCCGGGCCGCAGCTCGAATCCACCGTCGGGCGTCCACGAGCTGCCGGGGTCGAGCGGCACCAGCTCGGTGGCGCCGAGGCCACCGACCTTCTCGACGTACTCGACGAGCTCGGCGGGGGTCACCGAGTGCTCGTTGAGGTCGCGGGTCTCGGGATGCAGGAACGCGACGAGGCTCGCGAACGGGATCGCGTAGTGGGGTTGGAGGTGGCGGGCGGCCTCGACGAAGTCCTGCATGGTGCTGTCGCGGGTCACGAGCTCGAGGTCGGCCGGGTCGTCGGCGGTGTAGCAGTACGGGTACCCTTGGGCCCACGAGAACGCCTTGAGCATGAAGGTCGGACGGCCCCAGTCGTCGACGAGCTGATCGGCGGCCCGGCCGCGGATCTTGCAGTCGTTCACGTCGGCGATCACCACGTCGCCGCTGCGAATCACCACCGCGGTGTCGTCGAAGCCGTACTGGTACGACGCGATCTCGAGATCGGGCGCGAGCTGTACCCGTTCACCGTGCGCGAGCTCGTGCACCCGCTCGAAACCGAGGCGTTCGAGCTCCGGCCGCATCACGTCGACGCCGAACCGGCCGACGAAGACCGACGCGCGCCGGTCGAGCTTGCGCAGCGTGGGGTAGTGGAAGTGGTCGGGATGATGGTGGGTGAGGTACACGAAGTCGGGCTCGAGCCAGGCCGGATCGAGCTCGCCGATCGGCGGGTAGTGCCACCACGAGCGCCAGCCGACCGAGCCCACGAGCCACGGATCCACGATCAGCGACGCGGAATCGGTCTCGACGTGGAGGCACGCGTGCCCGATGAACGTGAGGCGCATGAGCAGGCCAGAGTACGCGCCTGCGGGCGCGTGACGGTGTCCGCCGGGAGGGGCACCTCCGGGAGTACGGTCATCGGCTGACGCAACGAGGGAGCAGGTCGTGGAGCTGGCTGGTGCAGCCGACATCCAGAAGCTCGGTGACCTCGCCGCCGAGAGCGGGATCCACCGGGTCAGCATGCTGGCCTGGCGCGACCTCGACGACCCCGAGGCCGGCGGATCCGAGCTCCACGCTTCGATGGTCGCCCGCTTGTGGGCCGAGGCCGGCCTGGAGGTCACGATGCGGACGTCGTTCGCCGCGGGCCGCCCCCAGATGAGCTGGCGCGACGGGTACCGAGTGATCCGCAAGGCGGGCCGCTACATGGTGTTCCCGCGCGCCGCGTTCAGCGAGATGATGGGCTGGCACGGCGCCCGCGACGCGTTGGTCGAGATCTGGAACGGCATGCCGTTCTTCTCGCCGATCTGGGCCCAGGGGCCCCGCGTCGTGTGGTTGCACCACGTGCACCGCGAGATGTGGCAGATGACGCTCCCACCGAAGCTCGCCGATCTCGGCAGCTCGATCGAATCGCGCATCGCGCCGCCGATGTACCGGTTCACGCCCATCGTCACGCTCTCGAAGTCGTCGAAGGACGAGCTCGTGAACGATCTCCACTTCGACCCGAAGCGGGTGACCGTGGTGCCGCCGGGGATCCACCCGCGCTTCTCGCCCGGTGGCGAGAAGTCGCCCCACCCGCTCGTCGTCGCGGTCGGACGGCTGGTCCCGGTGAAGCGCTTCGACCTGCTCGTCGATGCGCTCGTCGCGCTGAAGGTCCGCCGACCCGACCTCGAAGCGGTGATCGTGGGGGAGGGCTACTGCCGCGAGCAGCTCGAGAGCCAGATCCACCAGAACTCGGCCGAAGACTGGATCTCGCTGCGCGGCCACCTCGAGGATGACGCCGTCGTCGCGCTGTACCGCCGCGCCTGGATGGTCACGAGCGCTTCGGCGCGCGAAGGGTTCGGGATGACCCTCACAGAAGCCGCGGCCTGCGGCACACCCGCGGTCGCGACTCGCATCTCCGGGCACACCGACGCCGTCGTCGAGCACCGTACCGGCCTGCTCGTCGACGACCGGGCGCAGCTCACCGCCGCGATGGACCGGCTGATCGGCGACCCCGACTTGCGGGCGCGCCTCGGCGCGGGTGCGCGGGAGCACGCGTCGCACCTGACGTGGGGGGCGACGGCGCGCGGCACCCTGGAAGTGCTCGCGGCCGAGGTGATCCGCCGCGGCCGGGGCCGCCGGTGACCGAACGGTCCGAACGGCGCGGGTGGCATGCGCTCGGGTACCTGCTGCTCGCCCTGCTCGCGTACGTCCCGGTGTTGCGGTCCGACCCGGGGAAGGTCGCCGCCGACACCAAGCAGTACCTGTATCTCGATCCGGCCCGACTACTCGAGCGCGCCTGGTCGATGTGGGATCCGAACATCGGCCTCGGAACCGTCACCCATCAGAACATCGGGTACCTGTTCCCGATGGGTCCGTTCTACTGGGCGTTCGACGCGCTGCGCATCCCCGACTGGGTCGCGCAGCGACTCTGGCTCGGCTCGATCATCTTCGCCGCGGGGCTCGGCGTGCTGTACCTCATGCGCACCCTCGGTCGGCGCGGTCCGGGTCTCGTGGTCGCGGTGCTGGTGTTCATGCTCACGCCGTACCTGCTCGACTACTCGGCGCGGATCTCGGTGATCCTGCTGCCGTGGGCGGGTCTGCCGTGGCTGCTCGCGTTCGTGGTCCGGGGACTGCGCGACCGCGGGAACGAGACCGGCGCGGGGCGGATCGGCGCGTGGCGCTTCCCGGCGTTGTTCGCGATCGTCGTCCAGGTGATCGGCGGGGTGAACGCGACCGCGCTGATCTTCGCGGGGCTGGCACCGGTGCTCTGGATCCCGTTCGCGGTGTGGGTCACCTGCGAGGTGACCGGACGACAGGCGTGGCGCTTCGTCTGGCGCACCGGACTCCTCACGACGCTGGCTTCGCTGTGGTGGATCTCGGGCCTGTGGGCGCAGGGCTCCCACGGCCTCGACATCCTCGCGTTCACCGAGACGATCCGCACGGTCTCGCGCACGTCGCTCGCGCCTGAGGTCCTGCGCGGCCTCGGCTACTGGTTCTTCTACGGCCAGGACAAGCTCGGCGCGTGGACCGAATCGTCGGTCGGGTACACCCAGTGGTCGTGGCTCATCGTCGTGAGCTACTCGATCCCGACGCTCGCGCTGCTGTCGGCCGCGTTCGTGCGGTGGCGCTACCGCGCCTACTTCGTGGCGCTCGTCGTCGTGGGGGTCGCGATCTCGGTCGGCACCTATCCCTACGACGCACCGTCGCCCGCGGGCGCGTTGTTCACGTCGTTTGCGAAGTCGTCGTCGGCCGGACTCGCGCTCCGGAGCAGCGGCCGCGCGACGCCGCTCGTGGTCCTCGGGCTCGCGGCATTGCTCGCGGCCGGCGTCGACGCGCTCCACCGCCGCCTCGCCGGTACGTCTCGGAACTGGATCGCAGTCGCCGCCGCCGGGCTCCTGGTCGGTCTCGCGATCGTGAACTTCCCCGCGCTGTGGCAGGGCACCTTCTACGGCGAGAACCTCGAGCGCGACAGCGCGATCCCGCAGTACTGGAAGGACGCGATCGGCGCCGCCGATGCGCGTCCGCACGACACGCGGATCCTCGAGGTCCCGGGAAGTGACTTCGCGTCGTACACGTGGGGCAACACCGTCGATCCGATCACGCCCGGCCTGACCGACCGGCCGTACGTGGCCCGGGAGCTCATCCCGTGGGGTTCTCCGGCCTCGGCCGATCTCATGAACGCGTTCGACCGCCAGATGCAGGAGGGTGTGCTCGACTCCGACGGGATCGCGCCCTTCGCCCGGCTCGTCAGCGCGGGTGACGTGCTCGTCCGCAACGACCTCCAGACCGATCGCTACAACCTCGTCCGGTCCCGCTCGCTCTGGCGGCTGTTCGACCCTCCGCCCGAGGGGCTCGGCGAACCGAAGACCTTCGGCGACGCGCCGTCGGGCGCAGCGGGGCGCATCGACGAGGCGGCGCTCGGGGCCCCGGCGAACGAGGCGGCAGCGCCGTCGGTTGGGCTGTTCCCGGTCGAGGGCGCGCCGTCGATCATCCGGTCGGCGTCGCCCGATCGGCCGGTGATCCTCTCCGGCGACGGCGAGGGGATCGTCGACGCCGGGTCGATCGGGCTGCTCCCGGGTTCCGACCGCGCCGTGCTCTACTCGGCGAGCTTCGCGGGGAACCCAACGGCGCTCCGGCAGCAGATCGACCGCGACGCCACGCTCGTCGTGACCGACTCGAACCGCAAGCGGGCACGTCGGTGGAGCACCGTGCGCGACAACACCGGGTACACGGAGACCGCGACCGAGCGGCCGTTGGTGGAGGATCTCGGCGACGCGCGGCTCGATGTGTTCCCCGACGCCGGGATCGATGCCTCCACGACGGT
>JBBQMI010000132.1:0-5853 GCA_038328825.1 Acidimicrobiia bacterium
ACCACGCTCGAGCTCGGGACGGGGATCATCATCCTCCCGCAGCGCAACCCGGTCGTGCTCGCGAAGGAGGTGGCGAGCCTCGATGTTCTGAGCAACGGGCGCCTCCACCTCGGCGTCGCGGCGGGCTACCTCGCGGGTGAGATGGAAGCGGTGGGCATCCCGATGGCGGAGCGCGGCGCCCGCACCGACGAGTACCTCGACGCCATGCAGGCCCTGTGGGCCGATCCCGTGCGCAGCTTCTCCGGGAAGTACGCGTCGTTCGGCGGCGTCGACGCGTTCCCGAAGCCGGTGCTCCCGGGTGGACCACGGATCGTGATCGGCGGTTGCAGCCGCCCCGCGCTCCGACGGGCCGTCGCCCGTGGCCACGGGTGGTACGGCGCCGACATCGATCCGGCCGCGACCGCGGCGCTGCTCCGTCAGCTCCGCGAGCTCGCCGACGAGATCGACCGACCCGCGGCGCTCGGGCCGCTCGAGATCAGCGTCACCCCGATCGAGCCGGTCGACGCGGAGACAGCCGCCGCCTTCGCCGAGCTCGGGGTCGATCGACTGATCGTCTATCCCCGCCCGTCCGACAGCGTCGCCCAGGTGGAGCAGTTCCTCCACGAGCAGGCCGAGATCGTCATCGGCGCGACCGGCTAACCCTCGAGCTTGTCGGCGACGCGACGCAAACCACCGGCCGCCACGCGCTTGAGCAGGTTTCGCAGCTCGCTCGCGTCACGAACGGTGAGCGCGAGGATGCCGTCGGGCGGTTCCGAGATCTCCGCCCGCCACCGCTCCTTGGCCGCGACCCCAGCGGGCGTGAGGACCACGGTGCGGACCCGCCGGTCGGTCGCGAGGATCTGACGCTCGACGAGACCGCGCGCCTCCAACGCGTCGACGATCGACGTCGCGTACGACGCGTCGCAGCGCCATCCACCGGCGAGCTCGCCCATGGGTCGGGGTCGACCCGGTTCGAGGGAGTGGAGCGCCTTCGCGTGTCCGGGTGAGAGATCCACGGCTTCGCACGCCGAGTGCATGCGGTCGTGGACCAGATCGGAGAACATGAGCGACACGATGAGCTCCCAGGCTTCCCGCGCCGCAGCGTTGGCGGGTCGCTTCCCGGCCTTCAGGCGAGCCTTCGTGCGTGCGTCCACCCTCACAGTGTAGCCAATCCTTCATGTTTGCCAACCTTTGAGATCCTCAACACTTGACAGAGGTCAAGCATCTTGGGAGCATGCCCGCATGAACGAGATCGTCATCGAAGCGGAACAGCTCGGGAAGGACTACGGCGACGTCGTCGCCCTCGACTCGGTCGACCTCCAGGTGCCCCATGGCACCGTTCTCGGTCTGCTCGGACCCAACGGCGCGGGCAAGACCACCGCGGTCAGGATCCTCACCACCAACCTGCGCCCGACGCGCGGACGCGCGCGCGTGCTCGGCATCGACGTCACCGAGAACCCGCAGGCCGTGCGCGAGCAGATCGGCCTCGCCGGCCAGGCCGCCGCGGTCGACGACAATCTGACCGGACGCGAGAACTTGCGGCTCATCGGCTACCTGACCCACCAGCCGCGCAAGGGCGTGAGTTCGCGTGCCGACCAGCTCCTGGAACAGTTCGGCCTCACCGACGCCGCCAACCGGACCGCGAAGACCTACTCGGGCGGCATGCGTCGTCGCCTCGACCTCGCGGCCTCCCTGGTCCACCGACCGCCGGTGCTCTTCCTCGACGAGCCCACCACCGGCCTCGACCCGGCGAGCCGCACCGACCTCTGGGGCGTCATCGAGGAGCTGGTAGCGGGCGGGACGACGGTGCTGCTCACGACCCAGTACCTCGAGGAGGCCGACCGCCTCGCGAACCGGATCATGGTCATCGACGGCGGCAAGACCATCGCCGAGGGAACCCCCACGGAGCTGAAGCAGCAGTTCGGCGCAACGGTCGTGGAGATCGGCTTCACCCCCGACGACCTCCGACGCGCCGAACCAATGCTCGAACCGCTCGGCAAGACGGAGCGCATCGGCGGCACGACGCTCGGCGTCACGATCGCCGACTCGGGACTCGGCGCCCTCGAGGTGGTACGGGTCCTCGACCGGGAGCAACTGGTCCCGGATCGACTGGTCGTGCGCGAGCCGAGCCTCGACGACGTGTTCCTGAAGCTCACCGGTCACCGCGCCGAGGAGGACGCGCCCGGTGACGCGACGACCATGAAGCCCGAACGAGGTGCGGCATGACCGCGATCACCGCTCCCCCGGTCGTCACTCACGACGCTCCCGTGGGCCGGCGCGTCACGCCGAAGCAGGCCGTGATCGACGGCTGTGTCGTCGCCTGGCGGAACCTGTTGGCGATGCTGCGGACGCCGGAGGTCCTGATGTTCAGCAGCATCCAGCCGGTGATCTTGGTGCTGATGTTCCGCTTCGTGTTCGGCGGCGCGATCACGGTACCCGGCGAGTCCTACGTCAACTTCCTCATGCCGGGGATCTTCATCCAGGCCATCGCGTTCGGTGCGGTCAACACTGCGGTCGGCATGGCCCAGGACCTCCAGGGTGGCGTGATCGACCGCTTCCGCTCGCTACCGATGGCCCGTTCCGCGGTGCTCGCGGGTCGCACGATCGCAGACCTCGTGCGCAACGTTTGGGTCGTGATCCTCATGACCGGGGTCGGCTTCGCGGTGGGCTTCCGGATCCAGACCAACATCTGGGCCTTCCTGGCGGGCCTCCTGATGGTGCTCGTCTTCGCGTTCTCGTTGTCGTGGGTGTTCGCGTACATCGGCCTCGCGACCTCGAACCCCGAAGCTGCGCAGGCCGCGTCGTTCCCGTTCCTCGCCATCTTCGTGTTCGCGTCGTCGGCGTTCGTGCCGCTGAACACGATGCCGGGCTGGCTCCAGGCCTTCGCCGCCCACCAACCGGTGACCGCGGCGATCAACTCGGTGCGCGCGCTGTTCCTCGGCGGCCCGACGGCGCACTATGTGCTCATTTCGTTGGCCTGGTGCGTCGGGATCGTGGCCGTCTTCGCTCCCCTCGCCGTGCACCGGTACCGCCGCTCCGCCTGACGCGCGAGGCTGACCGGATGACGATCAGCGAGCAACCCCTCGACCTCCAGACCTCCGTGCAACGGTGGGTCGTGGGCGACACGACGATCACCAGCGTGGTCGAGGCCGAGACCGCGCACATCCCGCCCGAGTTCTTCTTCACCGGCGTCGACGCTGCCGAGGTCCGGGAACAGCCCGAGCTCGTGCCCGACTACGCCGACGACGCCGGCAACATCACCCTGCGGGTCCAGGCGCTCGTCGTCGACCAGCCGGGTCGACGCGTGCTCGTCGACCCGTGCGTCGGGAACGGCAAGCAGCGGTCGTTGCCGTTCTGGCACGAGCAGTCGTTCCCGTTCCTGGAGCGGTTCGCGGCAGCCGGGTTCGACACCGCGTCGATCGACACGGTCGTGCACACGCACCTCCACGCCGACCACGTCGGGTGGGACACCCAGCTCGTCGACGGGTCGTGGGTGCCGACGTTCACGGGCGCGCGACACCTCTACACCGCGGCCGAGGTCGAGCACTGCAAGGCGAACGCGATGCCGGGCGAAGACGTGTACTCCGACTCCGTCGCGCCGATCGTCGACGCCGGCCTCGCCGACTTCGTCGACGGGAACACCGACCTCGGCGACGGTCTCCGCCTCGAGGCCACGCCCGGCCACACGCCCGGCCACGTGTCGCTCTGGGTCGAGTCGGACGGCGCAACCGCGCTCATCACCGGCGACTTCGTGCACCACCCCGCTCAGCTCGCCCGCCCGAAGTGGGCCGAGGTCGGCGACGACGACGCCGCGCTCGCCGAGGCGACCCGTCGCCGGATGTTCGCCCGCGCCGCCGAGCAGAAGGTGCTGTTCATCGGCACCCACTTCCCGACCCGTCCCGCGGGTCGCATCGTGACCGACGGCGAGGCCTGGAAGTTCGTCCCCGAGGCCTGATCCGGCCGCCCGACGCCTGGCTACCCTTGGTGTCATGAGCACACTCGACGAGCTCGGCCACCCGGTCTTCGACGCCGACAACCACTACTACGAGGCCCTCGACGCCTTCACCCGGCACCTCGATCCGCGTCTCGGGGCGCGCTGCGTGCAGTGGGCCGACTTCGACGGCCGCAAGTACCAGGTGGTCGGTGGACGGGTCGCCCGCGTGGTGTCGAACCCCACGTTCGACCCGATCGCCAAGGCCGGCGCGATGCACGACTACTTCCGGGGCAACCCCGACCAGAAGTTCCCGCTCGAGTTTCTCCGCGACCGTGAGCCGATCCGGCCCGAGTACCGCGACCGCAACGCCCGCCTGCAGGTGATGGACGCGCAGGACCTCGAACGCATCTGGCTGTTCCCCACGCTCGGCATGCTCTACGAGGAGCTGCTGAAGGACGACCCCGAGGCGGTCACGCTCACCTTCACCGCGTTCAACCGTTGGGTCGAGGAGGACTGGGGCTTCCACCACGACGACCGCATCTTCGGCGCGCCCTACATCTCCCTCGCCGACGTCGACTGGGCCGTGCGCGAGCTCGAGTGGGCGCTCGGCAAGGGTACGCGCCTCGTCGTGATGCGCCCCGCCGCGCCGACGACCGCACTCGGGCAACGCCCCCCGACCGACCCGATGTTCGACCCGTTCTGGGCGCGTGTCAACGAGGCGGGTGTGACCGTCGTCGTGCACGCCGCCGACAGCGGGTACACGTCGCAGGGATACGCGAAGGACGGCTTCGCGGCGACGTTCGAGGGCGCAGAACGACCGTCGATCAAGATGCTCACGATGGAGCGGGCGATCTACGACTTCCTCGCGTCGCTCGTGTTCGACGACCTCTTCTCCCGCTTCCCGAACCTGCGCATCGCGTCGGTCGAGAACGGGTCGGAGTTCCTCCCCGACCTGCTGAAGAAGCTCACGTCGGTCCACCGCCGGATCCCGGGGTTCTTCCGCGAGGATCCCCGCGAGATCTTTCGCCGCCACGTGTGGATCAACCCGTTCTGGGAGGACGACGTCTACGAGATCGCCGAGGCCGTGGGCGACGACCGGGTGATCTTCGGTTCCGACTGGCCCCACATCGAGGGCATGCCCGACCCGCTCGACTACGTGCGCGAGCTCAAGGACTTCGGCGCCGCCGCCCGGCGCCGCATCCTCCACGACAACGCGAGCGAGCTGACCGCCCTCCACCCCGCGTAGCGCGGATCGAACCGTCAGCTCGTCTGGGCGCGACCACGTTCGATGATCGCGGCGCGCTTGCGCTCGACCTCGGCCGGATCGAAGCCGTCGCCCTGCCAGGCGCGTGAGACGCGGTCCTCCACGGCCCAGGCGTCGTCGAGCGTCACGAGGCTGCCCTCCTCGTACGTCTGCAGCATTCGCCGCACCGCGGTCTGGTCGATGGTGCGGCAGTCGGCGGCGAGCTGCCGGCAGAACGGGAGCAGCTCGGCGTGGGGGACGACGTGGTTCACGAGGCCCCAGTCGTACGCGAGCTGCGCGTCGACGAAGTTCCCGGTGACGCTCATCTCTCGAGACCGCGCGACGCCGACGCGCTGCGGGAGCATGACGGTGAGTCCCCAGCCGGGCATGATCCCGACCCGTGCGTGCGTGTCGGCGAACCGGGCGTGCTCGGACGCGACGAGGAAGTCGCACGCGAGCGCGATCTCGAAGCCGCCGGTGACCGCCACGCCGTTGATCGCGCCGATGAGCAGGTTCGTGCGGGGCGGGAGGGCACCTCGCGAGGTCCCGAGGTCGTCACGCGTTCCGGTCGCCGCGCCGGACCCGAGCTCCTTCAGGTCGATGCCGGCGCTGAACGCGGGGTCGGCGCCGGTGAGGACCATCACGTCGACGCCGGCGTCGCCCTCCGCCGCCGTGATCGCCTCGGGGAGCCGACGCC
>JBBQMI010000133.1:0-5841 GCA_038328825.1 Acidimicrobiia bacterium
ATGCAGTCGGTCGGTGAGGTGATGGCAATCGGCCGCGTGTTCGCAGAGTCGTTCCAGAAGGCCCTCCGTTCCCTCGAGACCGGTCGCCAGGGCTTCGATCCCGGCGACGAGCGGCTCGACGACGTCGACACCGAGGAGGTGGTCCGCCTCACGGCGGTCCCGACGCCCGACCGCCCCTTCGTGGTCGCGGAGGCGTTGGACCGAGGCGTGTCGGTGGAACGGCTGCACGACGTGACCGGCATCGATCCCTGGTTCCTCGACCAGCTCCAGCAGATCATCGAGGCGCGCACCCGCCTTGCGGGGATGTCGCTCGCGGCGATGACCCGCGGCGAGTGGAAGGCAGCCAAGCGGATGGGCTTCGGCGACGGTCAGCTCGCCCGCCTCTGGAACGCCGCCGACGCGCCCGTGACCGGCGACGATGTGCGCAGCGCCCGCCTCGCGGCCGGAGTCCGCGTCACGTACAAGACTGTCGACACGTGCGCGGCCGAGTTCGCGGCGAGCACGCCGTACCACTACGGCACCTACGAAGACGAAGACGAGGTTGCGCCGTTCGACCGCCCCGCGGTCGTGATCCTCGGGTCGGGTCCGAACCGGATCGGCCAGGGCGTCGAGTTCGACTACTGCTGCGTCCACGCCGCGTTCGCCCTCTCCGACGCCGGCTACGAGACCGTGATGGTGAACTGCAACCCCGAGACGGTTTCGACCGACTACGACACCAGCGACAGGCTCTTCTTCGAGCCGCTGACGGTCGAAGGCGTGCGCAACGTGTGCGACGCCCTGGCCGACGCCGGGGAGCTCGCCGGGGTGATCGTCGCCCTCGGCGGCCAGACGCCGCTCAAGCTCGCGGGCGCGCTCGAGGCCGCCGGGATCCCGATCCTCGGCACGAGTCCCGCGTCGATCGACCTCGCCGAGGACCGCGAGGAGTTCAACGCGCTCTGCGAACGCCTCGGCATCCCGCAGCCGGCGGGGGGAACGGCGGTCACGGTCGAAGCGGCGCGGGGGATCGCCGAAGGCATCGGGTACCCGGTGCTGGTACGGCCTTCGTACGTGCTCGGCGGGCGGGCGATGCAGATCGTGTACGACGCCGACGAGCTCGGCTCCGCGATGGCCGAGCTCACCGAATCGGGCACGCTCGGTCGGGAAGGCGGCCTGTCGGCCGAACGGCCTGCACTCGTCGACCGGTTCCTCGAAGACGCGATCGAGGTCGACGTCGACGCGATCCGCGACTGCGCGGGCGAGGTCCTCGTCGGCGGGGTGATGGAGCACATCGAAGAAGCCGGCGTGCACTCGGGCGACTCCGCGTGCGCGATCCCGCCACCGTCGCTGTCGGCCGAGACCATCGCCACGATCGAGGCCCACACCCGCGCCCTCGCCGACGCGCTCGACGTGTGTGGTCTCCTCAACGTGCAGTACGCGGTGAAGGACTCCCAGGTGCACATCATCGAGGCGAACCCGCGAGCGAGCCGCACGGTGCCGTTCGTGAGCAAGGCCACCGGGGTGCCGCTCGCCAAGGTGGCGTCCCGGGTGATGCTGGGCGCGACGCTCGACGACCTCCGCGCCGAGGGCCTGTTGCAGCCGCCGGCCGGCGGCGGTCACGTCGCGGTGAAGGAAGCGGTGCTCCCTTTCAACCGCTTCCCCGACGTCGACACCGTGCTCGGTCCCGAGATGCGCTCCACCGGTGAGGTGATGGGCATCGACCGCAGCTTCGGGCTCGCGTTCGCGAAGAGCCAGGCTGCAGCGGGCGCGCGGCTCCCGCAGCAGGGGACCGTCTTCCTCTCGCTCGCGGACCGCGACAAGGTCGGCGGCATCGCCGCGGCCCGCCGGTTCGTCGAGCTCGGGTTCCAGATCGCCGCGACCGCCGGCACCGCCGAGATCCTCCGAGCCGAGGGGCTCCCGGTGGAACAGGTCGTGGCCAAGGTCGGCGAAGCGGCCGGCACCGACGCGGTCGAGCTCCTCGCCTCGGGCAAGGTCGACCTCGTGGTGAACACGCCCCGGGGTCGCGGCCCGCGAGCCGACGGCATGCACATCCGTCGCGCCGCGATCGTCCACGGGGTCCCGTGCCTCACCACCGTCGCCGCCGCGCTTGCGGCCGCCTCGGGCATCGCTGAATGGGCCACCCACGAGGTCTCGGTGCGTTCCCTCCAGGAGTACCACCGCGACGGCCAGATGCGGCTCGACGTATGACCCGAAACCCACTTTGGCGTCGGAAACCCCCTAATGCTGAGGGTTTTGCGACGCCAAAGGCGGGGGGGAAGAAGGACGATGGCGCGGTCGACATGGTGGTCCGGCTCGGGGGGGTCGAGCTGGCGAACCCGGTCGTGGCCGCGTCGGGCACGTTCGGCCACGGCGACGAGGTGGCCCGGATCTGCGACCCGTCCCGTCTCGGTGCGGTCACGGTGAAGTCGCTCGCTCCGTACCCCTGGCCCGGCAACCCGCCGCCGCGGTTGCGGATGACCGCGTCGGGGATGATCAACTCCGTCGGACTCGAGGGTCCCGGCGTCGAGCACTGGGTCGCGGAGGAGCTGCCGACGTTGTTGGCGCGTCGCGCGCGCGTCATCGCGTCGTTGTGGGGTCGCACCGTCGACGACTTCGCGCTCGCGGCGAAGCAACTCGGTCCCGCGCTCGGCGATCTCGCCGCAGTCGAGGTGAACGTGAGTTGCCCGAACGTCGAAGACCGCGCGCGGATGTTCGCGCACTCGACCGGGGCGACGAGCGCGGCGATCGGCGCGGTGGTCGCGGAGGTCGGTGCCACGCCGGTGTTCGCGAAGCTTTCGCCCAACACGTGGGAGATCGCCGACATCGCGGGCGCCGCGCTCGACGCGGGCGCGTCCGGTCTCACGCTCGTGAACACGCTCCTCGGGCTCGCGATCGACGCCGATGCGCGCACGCTCGCGCTCGGTGGAGGTGGGGGAGGGCTCTCGGGTCCCGCGATCAAGCCCGTCGCGCTGCGCGCGGTGCACGAGGTCACGCGCGTACACCCCGGCGTCCCGGTGATCGGTACTGGCGGAGTCGCGACCGGACTCGACGCGGTCGAGATGTTGCTCGCGGGCGCGACGGCGGTCGGAGTCGGGACGATCACGTTCCGCGAGCCGCGAGCGATGCTGCGCATCGTCGACGAGCTCGCCGCGTGGTGTGCGGCGCACCGCGTGACGAAGGTGTCGGAACTGACTGGAGGGTTGCGGTGACGCAGACGGCGGCGACCGAAGTGAAGGACCACCTCGCGTTGGCGCTCGACGTCGGGAACCTCGATGCCGCGTTGCCCCTGGCCCGGAAGCTGGCGCCCTGGTTCGGCATCGCCAAGGTGGGTCACGAGCTGTTCGCCGAGGCGGGCCCGGAGGTCTTCGACCGCTTGCACGAGTTGGGGTTCCGGGTGTTCGCCGACGTGAAGCTCTACGACATCCCGACCACGATCGAGCGGGCGACCCGTGCCCACGTGCGCAACGGGGTCGACTTCATCAACTTCCCCGCGGGGGGCGGTGTCGACATGCTCCGGGCCGCGATCGCGGGCGCGGCCGAGGGCGCGCGCGACGCGAACCGTCAGCCGCCGGTGATCCTCGCGGTCACGGTGTTGACGAGCGAGGCGAACACCGACGCGTTCGCAGAGCGGCTCGAGATCGCGCGCGAAGCGGGAGTCGACGGCGTGGTGTGCGCGGCCGCGGAAGCGCGCGTGGCCCGCGACGCGAACCTGTTGCCGTTCGTCCCCGGGGTGCGCCTCGCGGGCGACGACGCGAACGACCAGTCGCGCATCGCGACACCCGAGCGCGCGCTCGCTGCCGGCGCCGAGTGGTTGGTGATCGGTCGAGCGGTCACGGCATCGAGTGATCCCGAAGCGGCTGCGGCGCGCGTCACTGAGTCGGCGCAATCCGGACTCGCGGTCGTCTGACCGGGAAGCAAATGAGAACCGGTCGCGCGCGTCAGGTTGCTCACGGGGAGACGCTGCCTATACTGAGCCGCGTCGCCCGCTGACGATCTCGCGGAGGTCCCTCGCTCATGCCATTGCCGCCCACACTCACGCCCGAACAGCGCAGTGCTGCGCTCGTGAAAGCTGCCGAAGCGCGGCGCGTTCGCGCGGAGGTGAAGGAGAAGCTCAAGATGGGCTCCCTGTCGCTGAGCGAGCTGTTCGACCAGGGTGACCGCGACGACATCCTCGCGAAGCTGAAGGTCGTGAGCGTGCTCGAGTCGATGCCCGGCGTGGGCAAGGTGCGGGCCCGCCGGATCATGGCGGATCTCGAGATCAGCGAGAGCCGCCGGCTCCGTGGTCTCGGTCGCAACCAGCGCGAGGCGCTGCTCGCCGAGTTCCCGTCGCGCTAGGGCTCTGGCCGTCCTGCTCGTCCTCGCGGGCCCGTCCGGGGTCGGCAAGGGCACGATCGTCCGCGAGCTCCTGGAGCGGGATCCCGGTGTCTGGTATTCGATCTCGGCGACGTCGCGGCCGCCCCGGCCCGGTGAGATCGACGGCCGCGACTACCGGTTCCTCGCTCGCGAGGAGTTCGAGTCGCTCGTGGCCGAGGGCGGCTTCCTCGAGTGGTTCGACGTCTACGGCGACCTGAAAGGGACACCGCGGGCACCGGTGCAGAAACATCTCGCCGCGGGCGACGACGTGCTCCTCGAGATCGACGTGCAGGGCGCCCTGGCGGTGCGGGAGAGCTTTCCCGACGCCGTGCTGGTGTTCGTCCGCCCACCGTCACGGGAGGCGCAGCGGGAGCGCCTGCTGAGCCGGGGGACCGACGCGCCCGAGGTGATCGACCGGAGGCTCGCCGAGGCGGCGGCCGAGGAGGCGCTCGCCGACCGTTTCGACGCCGTCGTGGTCAACGACCGCCTCGAGCAGGCGGTGGACCGGGTGGCGGCTATCCTGGCGGGTCACCGCACACCTGCACCACCCGCAAAGGGAGACTGATGGCCGAGCGTCGCGCGTCACTGATGGAGCCCCGCATGGAGGAGCTCCTCGACAAGGTCGATTCCAAGTTCACGCTCGTGACGCTCTCCGCGATGCGCGCCCGTGAGATCAACGACTACTACAACCAGCTCGGTGAGGGCCTCGGCAAGATCGTCCCGCCGCAGGTCACGTCGGTTTCGCGCAAGCCGTTGACGATCTCGCTCGAAGAGATCGAGGTCGGCAAGATCGAGGCCCGGGCGATCGAGGTCGAGGTCGTCGAGCCGGAGGCCGACGCCGGCGCCCCCGAGGCCGACCCCGCGAGCTAGCTCGCATGCTGGCGGGTCGGCGGATCGTTCTGGGCGTCGCCGGGGGGATCGCCGCGTACAAAGCGGTCGAGGTGTGCCGTCGACTCGTCGATGCGGGCGCGTTCGTGTCGCCGGTGCTCACCGAAGACGCCCAGCGTTTCATCGGCGCGCTCACCTTCTCGGCGCTGGCCTCCGAACCCGCCCGCACGAGCCTGTTCGGTGCCGGTACCGGTGGAGCAGGCGGCGACCCGATCCCGCACACCCGGCTCGGCCAGCGGGCCGATCTGGTGATCGTGGCTCCGGCCACGGCGAAGCTGCTCGGGAAGTACGCGGCCGGGATCTCCGACGATCTCCTCACCGCGACGCTGCTCGCCACGCGTGCTCCGGTGCTCGTCGCCCCGGCGATGCACACCGAGATGTGGGAGCACCCGGCCGTCCGGGAGAACCTCGCGACGCTGCGTCGACGCGGCGTGCACGTGGTCGACCCCGAATCCGGTCGCCTCGCCGGCGGCGACTCGGGGGAGGGTCGGCTCGCGGCCCCGGAACGGATCGTGGCTGCCGCCACGGAGATCCTCACCGTCACGGGCGACCTGCAGGGCGCCCGGGTGCTCGTGACCGCCGGCGGGACGCGGGAACCGATCGACGCGGTGCGGGTGATCACCA
>JBBQMI010000134.1:0-5820 GCA_038328825.1 Acidimicrobiia bacterium
GGGTAGCGGGCGTCGGGCGCGGCGGCGGCGTGACCGTGACCGCGTCGGCGGAACACGCTCACAGCGAGCTCTCCCGGATGTCGGTCTTGGCCCGCACGACGTCGCCGAGGAAGTTCAGGGCGAGCACGGTGAAGAAGATGAAGAACGACGGGAACAGGACGATGTGCGACGCGTCGCGCAGCTCGCCCTGCCCGCTCACGATGATGTTGCCCCACGTGACGACGTCGGGCTTCACTCCGGCGCCGATGATCGCGAGGCCGCCTTCGGCGACGAGCACGACCGCGATGCCGAGCAGCGCGATCGAGAACAATGCGGGGAGCACGTTGGGGAGGATCTCGCGCCGCATGATCCGGAAGTGTTTGGCGCCCTGGGCCCGAGATGCGAGCACGAATTCGCGCTCCGACCACGAGAGTGTGGAGGCGCGCGCGATCCGCGCCAGCACCGGGATCGACACGATTGCCAACCCGAGGGTCACGTTCGGGACCGTGCGCCCGAGGAAGGTGACGATCGACAGGGCGAGGATGAGCGGCGGGAACGCGAGGAGGATGTCGAGCGACGCGCCGATGAAACCGCCGAGGCGACCCTTGTAGTAGCCGCTGATCAGACCCAGCGACCCGCCGACGACGAACCCGATTGCCACCGACACCACGCCGATGAACAGCGAGTTGCGAGCGCCCCAGATGCACCGCGACAACATGTCGCGCCCGCTGGCGTCGAGTCCCATGAGGTGATCGGCGCTCGGCCCCTGGCGCGCCAACGCCGGGGTCGCGTCCTGCACCGGGTCGGGGATGGGCAGGATCGGCGCTGCGACCGCCAGGAAGAAGAGCAGCGCCAGCCAACCGATCGCCAGCCACGCCGAGAACCCGATGCCCTTGCGGCGACGGAGGCGTTCGATCTCCGGACCGGCCTCGACCGCGGCCGAGTGGATCGTCGGCTCGTCGGCAGGAACGTCTTCGCGTATCTCGTCGGCGACCAGCGCCTGGACGAGATCCTCGCCGGGGCTAGGCGGCTGCTCGGGCATGCCGGATCCTCGGGTCGAGGACGGTGTAGAGGATGTCGACGAAGAAGTTGATCAAGATGTAGAAGATCGCGATGAGGGCCACATAGCTCTGCACCGCAACGTACTGCTGGGCGAGGATGGCCTCGGTCAGGCGGCTGCCGATCCCGGGCAGGTTGAAGATCCGCTCGACGACCACCGCGCCGCCGATGAGCGCACCCACGTTGAGGCCCGCGACCGTCAGCAGCGTCAGGCTCGACGGGCGCAACGCGTGCCGGAAGAGGACCCGACGGTTCGGGATGCCCTTGGCCTTGGCCGTGGTGGTGAAGTCTTCCTGCAGCGTGGCGATCATGTCGGAGCGCAGGAGCCGCATGTAGATCGCGATCTGGCCGAGCGCGAGCGCGAGCGTCGGCATGAGCATGTACTGCCAGTTGTCGATCGGGTTGAGCGGGAACGGGATCAGGTTGCTCTGCGTGGGTAACAAGCCCCATTTCGCGCCGACGTAGATCGCGAGCAGCAACGCGACCACGAAGTTCGGGAGCGCGAGGAGCCCGAACGCGATGGTGTTGGTGCTCCGGTCGAACCTCGTGCCGTTCTTGTACGCGGTGGCGACGCCGAGGGGTATCGCGATCGCCAGCGCGAGCACCTGCGCGTAGATCATCAACTCGAGCGACACCGGCAACGCTTCGCCGAGGATGTCGCTCACCGGTTGCGGGTTCGGGGTGTAGTAGTTGCCGAAATCGCCGGTGAGGAAGTCGCCGAGCCAGCGGAAGTACTGCGTGAAGTAGCCGTCCTGGAGGCCGAGGTCGGTGCGCAGGATGTCCTTCTGCTGCTCGCTCCCGAACGGGATGATCTTGGAGACGAGGTCGTTGTTCCCGCCGGTCAGCTTGATGAGCGTGAACGAGAACAACGTGATGATCCACACGACGACGACGAGCCGGATCAGCTTCACCAGGATGGTCCTCATCGAGGTCCTCCCGGTGCTGCTGTTCCGGCTCGCGTCATCGTCATGAAAGGTTCGCTCCTGGGTTCGGTCGGGTGGCTATTTGTCGACCCAGAGACCCAGGAGTTGGTGGTAGACGGCGAGGATGTCGACGGCCTTCTGGTCTCCCGGTGTTCCGGCCTCGGTCGGCAGGTTCGGGCCCACAAAGCCGTGCACGTTCGCGCGGGCACCGAGGAACCACTGGGTGTACCAGGTCCAGAAGTTGTACGCCTGGCTCGACATCCGCTTGTTGAAGGTCTCGTAGTCCTTCTTGCGGGCGGCGGGGTCGGGGTTGCTCCGACCGTCGTCGAGCGCCTGGTTCATGACCTGGTCGTCGATGTGGTTGAAGTTCACGATCGAGCCGCCCTTGAACCACACGAACATGGTGTCGGGGTCCTGGCCGGGGTAGTTGCGCCACAGGAAGGCGTCGACCGACCCGGCGACCGCGAGGTTGATGATCTGCGCCTGGTCGACCGGCGCCGGCAGGTTCACCGTGACTCCGATCGCCTCGAGCTGCCGCTTCGTCTCTGCGGCGAGCGCCTGCGTGTTCTGGTCGAACGTCGACTGGAGGTCGAACTCGAACTTGCCGCCGTTCGCCTGCTTGCACGCGGCGACGTAGCCCTTCGCCGTTTCGACGTCGTACGGCGGGAAGCCGGGGTTGTCGACGTAGCCCATGACCTTGGTGTCGAACACCTGGTTCGCAGTCCGGTACTCCGGGAGGCCCTTGTTGCCGATCTGGTTCAGGGCCTCGCGATCCACACCCGCCGCCACGGCCTTGCGGCAGTCGAGGTTGTTGAACGGCGGCTTGCTCACGTTCGGGAGGGCCTGGGAGATCTCCATCCGACCCGCCGGCTCGAGGATCGTCTGGATCCCGTTGCCGAGGTTGCGCACGGCGTCGAGGTCGACTCCGCCACTGAAGTGGCTGATGTCGAACTGACCGCCCTGGAGGCCGTTGACCCGCTGGCTGCTCTCCTCCTGCGGCTTGAAGTCGATGCCGTCGAGGTAGGGGAGCTGGTTGCCCTTGCTGTCCTTGCGCCAGTACGTGGGGTTCTTCGACACGCTCACGTCACCCGTGGCCGAGTTGAACGTGTCGAGCTTGAACGGGCCGGTACCGATCATCTTGGTGTCGCAGTCGGTGCCCGAGTTGAGCTGCTCGGGAGCGGCGATGCCGACCCGGCCGGTGACCCACAGGTACGCCGGGAAGGCGACCCACGGCTTGGTCGTCTTCACCACGACGGTGTCGGGCGACGTCACCGTGGTGTCGGCGATGTTCGCGAACACGAAGCTGAGCAGCAGCACGTTGCTGACCGGGCCCTTGCCCCGCCAGGAGTCGATGTTCAGCTTCACCGCGGCGGCGTCGAGCGGCTCACCGTTCTGGAAGGTGATGCCGTCGCGGATCACGATCGTCCACTCGGTGTAATCGGCGTTCGGTGTGACCGACTTGGCCAGGTACGGCGCGTACTTGTTCGGGTCGGTTGTCGGCTCGGTGAGGGTGTCGTAGATCGACTCGACCACCTCGATGCCCGAGATCGCCAACTGCGAGCGCGGGATGCAGAAGTTGGTGGTCTTCCCCTCGAGGCCGTAGGTGATCTTGCCGCCCTCGACGTGTGTTCCCTCGGAGGAGCCCCCGCCACCCCCGCCGCCGCTGCTCTTCTTGTCGCTTCCGCCCCCACAGGCAGCCGCAACCAGCACGAGCGTGAAGAGCACGGTCAAGAACTTGAGCGCAGCCGGCACCCGTCGAACGCTGTTCGGCACTGCTATTCCCCCGATCGCGGACCCGGTGTCCGGGTCTGCCCGCGTACTGATGGACCACTGCTTGGTGTGGCAGACGTCGTGAAGTGTGACGTGTGACACGCAAGGTAGGAACGTCGCGTGTCCTTGTCAAACATAGGCAACGTCCGGACCGACGCCGCGCGCGACCATTTCGGCATGTCGAATCCCGTTCCCGAACTTCCCGACGGCCAGCCTCCCGCCGGCTGGAGCACGGTGGTCCGCCGACTCCCCGGGCTCGCGGTCGTCGAGCGGGCCGACGTGGAGGCGATCCTCGACGCCGGACTCGTCGCCCACGTGGGCTTCACCGCCGACGACCGGCCCTACGTCGTGCCGATGGCGTACACCCGGATCGGGACCGATCTGTTCCTCCACGGATCGGTCGCGAGCCGGCTCGTCCGGGCGATCGGATCGGGTACCCGCGTGTGCGTCACCATCACGGTGCTCGACGGGATCGTCCTCGCCCGGTCCGCCTTCAACACCTCGATGAACTACCGATCGGTGATGGTGATGGGCGGGACCGAGGCGGTCACCGATCCCGACGCCCGCGCCCGGGTCTTCGAGTCGCTGCTCGAGCGGTTGGTCCCCGGGCGGTACGCAGCGGTGCGCGGGCCGAGCCCGAGCGAGCTGCGCCAGACCCTCGTCGCCCGCCTGCCGATCGACGTGTGGTCGGCGAAGGTCAGTGCCGGCCCGCCCGACGACGAAGGCGACGACCTGTCGTTTCCCGTCTGGGCGGGGGAGATCCCGTTGCGACTCGTCGCGGATCCTCCCGTCGCGGCCCCGGGCCTCGCCGCGGCGCTACTCGCCGACGCACCGGATGCGCAGCCCGTGGCCGGGACCTGGTCGGGCCCGTGAGCGGGGAGCGCCGCTTCCGGATCAGTCCGACGGTCGTGATCCCGTTCGACGAGCTCGAGTTCCGCGTCGACACGTCGGGTGGCCCCGGCGGCCAGCACGCCAACGTCACCCGCAGCCGGGTCGAGGTCCGCTTCGACGTGGCTGCGACCCAGGCACTCAGCGAGCGGGCCAAGGAGCGGGTCATCGCCCGGCTCGGCCCCGTGGTGCGGGCCGCGGCGGGTGACGCCCGCTCGCAGTCGCGCAACCGGGAGCTCGCGCTCGAACGGCTCAGGGAGCGTCTCGACGCCGCGCTGCGGGTGGACCGTCCCCGTCGCCCGACGAAGCCATCGGCCGGCGCCAAGAAGCAGCGCGTCGAGCAGAAGAAGCGCCGTGGCGAGATCAAGCGCGGCCGCGGCGCCAAGCCCCGTCACGACGACGACTGAGGATCTAGGGGTTCTCCCCGACGTTCGCGGGCTCAGGGGGCCAGTGTCGCGAGGAAGAGCGGGTCTTCCAAGCGGTCAAGCTCAGGTACGCGGCCCAACCGGCGATGCCGCAGAGCTTGGCGCCCGCCCCGACCGCGGTCTTCATCTCGGTGTGGGGACCGAGCTTCACGAGGATCCAGAGCGCAAAGAACGCGATCGTCACGACGAGCACTCCGACGTCGGAGTCGACGATCGCGCGGCGGTTGACGCCGACCCACGCGATGAACGCGAGGGCGTAGGCGGCGAGCACCGCCATCGACGGCAGCCCGGTCGCGTCGGGGATCACGGGCTTGTGGAGCTGCAGGAGGTCGTCGAGGAGCATGAGGAGCGTCAGCAACCCCGCGCCCGCGAGGAGTCGACGCGTCGGCGCGAGCGAGGCGCGACGCCGTGCCACGAGCACGCCGACGACGCTCATCAGCGCCGCCCAGCTCCAGCCGGCGAGACCGAGCACCCACAGCGAGCCGTGGGTCAGCGACGTGCCGGGCGAGTAGTGCGGATCGATCAGGACCGACGCGTGGTGGTCACGTCCGAGCACCTTCACCGCCACGAGCAGCGCGCCGAGTGGGACGTACACACAGACCATGACGACCAGCGTGGGCCACACGTATCGTCGCCACAGGCCGGTGGATGTGCTCAGAGTGGGGCTCCAGGATGCTCACGACCGGTTCGTGACCCGCTCCGGTTCGGCGCGGACTCTACCGAAGAGTGCCCGGGTCGCCCGTGGGGTGCGAAGCTCCTCCGATGCAAGGTCTCAT
>JBBQMI010000135.1:0-5815 GCA_038328825.1 Acidimicrobiia bacterium
CGACGGGCAACTCCTCGGTCGTCGCCACCGTGTCGACGCGGGCGCGCGAAGGGCCGGTCCGACACCAGGTCACGAGCCGTTCCACCGCGGCGGGTGGTCCCTCGAACACCCCTTCGACCGTTCCGTCGGCACGGTTGCGCACCCACCCGGCGACGCCGAGCGCCACGGCCTGCTCGCGACACGACTCACGGAACCACACCCCCTGCACCCGGCCGGACACGACGACCCGGCGCCGGACGCGGGACGGCGTCACACCTGGCAGGCCTCGCAGTAGAAGGTGGAGCGGCCGCCGACCTTCGTCCGGGCGATCGGCCGCCGGCACCGGCGGCACGCCTCACCCTCACGGGCGTAGACCTTGTGGTGGAGCTGGTACTGGCCGGGCTCGCCGAACAGGTCGACGTACTGCTCGTCGGCGAGCGACGAACCGCGGTACTTCACGGCGTCCTGGAGCACCTCACTGATGGCGCGGTAGAGGCGCCGGATCTCCGACGACGACAGCGAGTCACTCATCCGGTCCCACCGCAGACCGGCGGTGAAGAGGATCTCGTCGCTGTAGATGTTGCCGATCCCGGCCATGAACCGCTGGTCCATGAGCAACGCCTTGAGCTTCGTCTTGCGGGCCCGCAACATCTCACCGAAGTAGTCCCATGAGACCGCGGTCTCCAACGGGTCGTAGCCGAGGTGCGCGAGCTCCTCGACCTCCTTCTCGATGTCGTCGGCGTGGGTCACGAACATCTCACCGAACGTCCGCGGATCCACGAACCGGAGCTGTCCGCCCTGGGTGAACGTGATCACCACATGGGTGTGCTTGAGCGTCGTGTCGCGCGCGCCCTTCGCCCGACGGAGCTGGCCCGACATCCCGAGGTGCACCACGAGCGCGTCGCCGCTGTCGAGCGCCACGACGAGGTACTTCCCGCGGCGCTCGACGCCGGTGATCTTCTGGCCTTCGAGCGGTGCGGTGAACTGCTTCCGCTGCCGGTGACGGCGGACCGCTCGCATGCTGCCCGTGACCTCCGCGCCCTTGATGCGTTTGCCGACGACCTCCTTCTCGAGGTCGCGGCGCACCACCTCGACTTCAGGCAACTCCGGCATCGTGATCCCCCAGCCCATCGGTGCCGACTGCGTCGGCGGTGTCGTGGTTTCGCAACCACGCCCAGGCGGCCGCGGCGGCCGCCTGTTCTGCTTGCTTCTTCGAGCGACCGACGCCATCGCCCCGCGCGACCCCTCCGACCATCACGGTCGCGAAGAACTGCTTGGAGTGGTCGGGACCTTCGTCGCGCACCTGGTAGCGCGGCAGACGTTCGAACCGCCGGGCCGCGAGCTCCTGCAACAGACTCTTGTAGTCGCGGTCGCCGGGACCCTCGGCGGCTTCGTCGATCCGCGTCTCGAGCAGCCCGAGCACCACCCGCTTCGCGGTCTCCCACCCGCCGTCGAGGTAGACCGCGGCGATCACCGCCTCCATGGCGTCGGAGAGGATCGAGGTCTTCGCCCGCCCGCCCGATGCGTCTTCGCCCTTTCCCAGCAGGAGCGCAGGCCCGAGGTCGATCGCCGCCGCGACCTCGGCCAGCACCTCGGCGTTCACGACCGACGCGCGGACCTTCGCGAGCTCGCCCTCGGGCAGGAGCGGGTAGCGCCGGAACATGTAGTCGGTCACCACGAGCCCGAGAACCGCGTCGCCGAGGAACTCGAGCCGCTCGTTCGACTCCACCGCCGAGTGCTCCGCGCAGTACGAACGGTGCGACAGCGCGAGCTGCAAGAGCTCGGGGTCGGAGAAGGGCGCGTCGATGCGCACCTGCAGGTCATCCACGGTCGGGTCGTCCCCCACCCTGGGCGCGCTCGAGCCGGGCCGACACCACGTCGACGAGGTCGCCGACCGTCGTGACGTCGGTGAGGTCGTCGTCGTCGATCGCGAAGCCGACCGTGCGCTCGCCGAGCTCCTCCTCGATCGCTTCGACGAGGTCGATGAGCGCGAGCTCATCGGCGCCGAGGTCTTCGACGAGCCGCGCGTCGAGGGCAACGTCGACGTCGGGGAGCTCGAGCACCTCAGCGACGTTGAACCGCACGCACCGCACCACATCGTCGGGACCGAGCCGGTCCCGCCCGACATGCGTCTCAGCGGGCATCGACGCCCGCGCCCGAAACCGTACCGGCGATGCGACCGACGATGTCGGCCGCGACGCACTCGGCCGCGACCTTGATCGCGTTCACGATCGCGCGGGCCGACGACGAGCCGTGCGAGATCACACACACGCCGTCGATCCCGAGCAGGACGGCGCCACCGGTCGCGTCGGGATCGAGCTCTGCGGCCGCGTCGAGCAGCAAGGGGGCGACGACCGCGCCCGCTGCCTTCGCCTCCGGGGTCGAATCGAGCACACCGAACACGAGGCCGGCGACCTGACGCAACGCGCCTTCGAGCGTCTTGAGCGCGACGTTGCCGGTGAAGCCGTCGGTGACGACCACATCGGGCTGCGGGGCCATGAGGTCACGGCCTTCGACGTTGCCCACGAACCCCGGCAGCGGTTCGAGCAACGCGAACGCGCGCTTGCGCAGGTCGTCGCCCTTCCCGGCCTCCTCACCGTTCGACAGCAAGCCGATCGTCGGCGCGTCGATCGAGAAGCGCGCCCGGGCGTACTCGCTCCCCATCCGGGCGAACTCGAACAGCCACTGCGGATCGCAGTCGACGGTGGCCCCGCCGTCGATGAGAATCTGCGGGTGCGAACCCGGGACGGGGATCGGCACCGCGATGCCCGGGCGCGCGATTCCCTTGATCCGGCCGCACCGCAGGAGCGCGCTCGCCATCGTCGCGCCGGTGTTGCCGGCACCGACCATCGCCTGCGCACGTCCGTCGTGCACCGCCTCGGCGGCACGCGCCAGCGACGAGTCCTTCTTCGTGCGCACCGATGCCGCCGGGTCGTCGTGCATGGCCACGACCTCCGACGCGACGAGCACCTCGACGCCGTCGGGTGCACCGCCGGCCGGCAGCAACGGATCGATCGCGTCGGGCCGACCGACGAGGAGCACGCCCACGTCGAGCTCTTCGGCCGCGAGGAGCGCGCCCGCGACGATCTCGTCGGGCGCCCGGTCGCCGCCCATGGCGTCGACCGCAACCGTGCAGGCGCGTCCCATCTCGGCTCGGTCCGCTCACTCGGCGACGACGAGGCGTGCCCGTCGTCGCGTGGCGGTCCGTTCGCTGCACATCAGATGCGGGTCAGTCGACCTCGACGGCCTGGCGGCCTCGGTACCAGCCGCAGTTCCCGCACACCACGTGCGGCAACTTCACCGCGCCACAGTTCGGACACAGCGAACGGGCCGGTGCCTCGAGCCGCCAGTTCGACGCGCGGCGGGTGCGCGTCTTGGCTCGGGGAGTCTTGCGCTTCGGGACGGCCATTGCCTCTCCTTGCAGTTCAGAGTTGCAACTCGCGCAGGGCATCCCAGCGCGGGTCGGGTGGATTGGGATCGCAGTCGCACACGGTGTCGTTGCGATCGACGCCGCAGACCGGGCAGAGCCCGGAGCAGTCGGCCGAACAGCGCGGGGCGACGGGGAGCTCGAGGAGCACGGCGTCGCGCACGGCGATCTCGAGATCGATCTCGTCGCCGTCGAGGCCGTAGGTCTCGCCTTCGAGCGGCTCGGCCTCGAAGAGCTCGGAGATGGGGCAGTCGAGGTCGCCGCCGACCTCGGTGAGACACCGGGCGCACGGCGCGGTCCAGCGACCGTGCGTTCGGCCGCGCACGACGATGCCGTCGGGGATGCGTTCGAGCTGCACCTCGGTGACGAGCGGCACCGCGGGGTCGAGGCCGGTGGTGCCCACGCGCGCGTCGCTCAGCTCCGGGACCTCGATGCGCACTTCGCGTCGCGACGCGGGCTGGTGCAGCAGGTCGGCGATGCTCAGGCGGAAAGGACTGGCGTTCATACGAGGTTCATCGCCTTCGGGCGGCAGCCCAGGACAAGGTGGGCGAAACGAGGAGTGGCCCCGATGGGGACCGGGCCGCGGCGGGCACGCCGACAGGCCATTGTAGCAGTTCAGCGGCATTTCCCAGGATCTGGAAGCGATCCCGGTGTCCGGCGACGAGGAGGTCGAACGGGCGTCTAGAGCTGGTCCTGGTCGAAGAAGGCGGCCTCGCCGGATTCGTCTTCGGTGTCTTCCGACTCCGGGAGGTCCACCACGACCTGGAGCCGTTCCCGACCCTTCTGCACCGCCTGCATCGTCCGCTCGAGCACGACCTCGAACGAGGCGAGCTTCTGGTCGACGTAGTCCTCGGCCTCGTGCTGGAGCGCCCGGGCCGCGGCCTCGGCGTCGTCGATCACGGTCTGGGCCCGCCGGCGCGCCTCGCGGACCACCTCGCTGCGCTCGACCATGCGCTCGGCCTGGAGTCGCCCGGCCTCCACGATCTCGTCGGACTCGCGGCGGGCCTGCACGAGGAACTCTTCGCGCTCCTTCAACAGCCACCGGGCGCGGCGCAGCTCCTCGGGGAGGCCCTCGAGGGCCTCTTCGACCAGGGCGAGGACCTCGTCCTTGTTGATGAGCACCGACGCCGACATCGGCATCGACCGACCCGACTCCACCAGCTCGCGCGCCTGGAGCAGCGCCGCCTCGGTGTCGGGGTGGTACTCGGTGTCGAGGGGATCGGCCTCGGGGTACTCGACCTCGGTCATGACTGCTCTCCCTCCAGGAACCGCTCGTTCAGCCGCTTGGCGACGAGCGGCGGCACCATGCTCGAGACGTCGCCACCGAAGCGGGCGACCTCTCGCACCAGGCTCGACGAGAGGAACGAGTGCTGGGGACTCGTCGAGATGAAGAACGTCTCGATGCCCGACAGCCGCTGGTTCATCTGCGCCATCTGGAGCTCGTAGTCGAAGTCGGAGACGGCCCGCAGGCCCTTCACGATCGCGTCGGCGCCGTGGTCACGGGCGAAGTCGACGAGCAGGCCCTTGAAGAACTCGATCTGGATGTTCGGCAGATGGGCGGTGACCTCGCGCAGCATCTGCTGGCGCTCGTCGAGCGTGAAGAGCGACTGGGCCTTCTGCGGGTTTCGGATCACCGCGACGATGACGTCGTCGAACTGGCGCGACGACCGCTCGATGATGTCGAGGTGACCGAGGGTGACCGGGTCGAAGGATCCCGGGCACAGTGCAGTGGACACGCGGCGAGGTCTCCGTTCACGGTGCGAGACGCGCAAGGACGGTAACGAGCGTACCGCCCGAGACCCGTTCCCACGACGCATCCCACTCCCGCGGCCACGTCGGGCCCGGAGCCCCTGCGGCGCCCTCGACCACGATCCGGGCGTCCGCACCCGTCCACGAGAGCCCTCCGAGCACCTCGAGCGCCTTCGTGAGCCCCGCAATCGGCTGTTCGTACGGGGGATCCAGGAACACCAGGCCGAACGGGGCCTCGGACGGCGCCGGGTCCCGCAGCAGCGACTCCACGCTGCGACGAACAACGCGGGCCCGATCGCCCATCCGGGTCGAGGCGACGTTTGCCCGGATCGAGACGGTGGCCGGATGAGCCCGGTCGACCAGCACCGCGGACCGGGCGCCGCGCGACAGCGCCTCGATCCCGAGCGCGCCGCTGCCCGCGTAGAGATCGAGCACGGAGGCGCCGTGGACCCACGCGCCGAGGGCCGAGAACAACGACTCCTTCACCCGGTCGGCGGTCGGGCGCGTACGATCCCCCTTCGGCGCGACGAGCCGCAGCCCACCCGCCTCCCCTGCGATCACCCGCATGCGCATGCTCCGGCCGGCATCGCCCCCGATCGTGACACGCGCACCCCGGACGTTGGCAGCAACAGGTCCGGATACCGGACCTGACGCTTCCAT
>JBBQMI010000136.1:0-5815 GCA_038328825.1 Acidimicrobiia bacterium
CCTGCAGCTCGACCTGCGCGAGATCGACATCGTGTTCGGCAAGGGCTGGCTCCTCACCGTGCGTCAGGAAGGCGACGCCCGGCCCGCGCCCGAGATACTCGAGGACCTGCGCTATCGCTACGACCTGATCCGCAAGGTGAAGCCCGCGCCCGACGACGTCGGGCTCCTCCTCTGGGTGATCCTCGATGTCGTCGTCGACCGGTACTTCGTCGTGACCGATCGGATCGACGACCAGCTCGACGACATCGAGGAGATCGTCTTCGACGGCGCCACGCCCGACGCCACCCCGCAGCAGGTCTTCGACCTCCGGCGGTCGATCGGCGCGTTCCGACGAGCGGCGTCTCCGCTGCGCGAGGTCATCGGGGAGCTCCTCCGTCGCGAGGGCGAGTACCTCGACGAGCAGTCGCTCGTGCTCATCCAGGACGTCTACGACCACATCCTGCGGGTCTCGGAGCTCGTCGAGTCGCAGCGCGAGCTCCTCACCGGGCTGCTCGAGGCCCACCTCGCGGTGGTGTCGAACAAGATGAACCGCGTCATGAAGGTGACGTCGTCGTGGGGCGCGATCATCCTCGGCTCCACGCTCGTCGCCGGCATCTACGGCATGAACTTCAAGAACATGCCGGAGCTCGACTGGAAGTACGGCTACTTCATCGCCCTCGGGCTCATGGGCCTGCTCACGGTGACGTTGGTGGTGTGGTTCCGGAAGAAGGACTGGTTGTGACCGGATCGGCGGCCGGCGTCGGATCCCCCGATCCGCTGTCGCCCGGCAGGACCAGCCGGTTGCGCATGAGCCGGTAGAACAACTCGAGCGCGACGACCGCGATCGCAGCCACGATCATCCCCTCGACGAGCACGTCGGCCGGCGGGATGCTGAACGCGTAGAACGTGCGGACGAACGGTATCGTGAGCGCGCCGACGAACGCCGCGACCATCGCGCCGACGAGCAGCATGCGCCCGCGCGTGAACGGACGCGCCAGGATCACGAGGACCCAGAGCCCGACCGAGAAGAGCACGATCGTCGCGGTCGTCCGGGCCTGACGCGGACTCACGTCCTGGGCGCGGGCCATCGCGTACGCCACGAACACACCGACCGCCGCGATCGAACCGGCGGGGATCGCGAGCCGCAACACCCGGGGCACGAAGCCGGGCACGTAGCGACGCTTGTTGGGCGCCAAGGCGAGGAAGAACGCGGGGATGCCGATGGTGAGGCTGCTCACGACCGTGAGGTGGCGCGGCAGGAACGGGTACGGCCATCCGGCGATCGCTACTGCCAAAGCGAGGAGCGTCGCGTAGGTCGTCTTGGTGAGGAACAGGTTCGCGACCCGTTCGATGTTCGCCGTGACCCGACGACCCTCGGCGACGACGCCGGGCAGCGTCGAGAACCGCCCGTCGAGCAGCACCAACTGCGCGACGGCGCGCGTCGCCGCCGCGCCCGAACCCATCGCCACTCCGATGTCGGCGTCCTTCAGCGCGAGCGCGTCGTTGACGCCGTCGCCCGTCATGGCCACGACGTGGCCGCGCGACTGCAGGGCGGCCACCATCTCGCGCTTCTGGTGGGGCGTGACCCTCCCGTACACGGCGTGCGTCTCGAGGATGTCGGCGAGCGCTTCGATGTCGTCGGGGAGCTCGCGCGCGTCGACCGCTTGGCCGGCTTCGGGGAGCCCGACGCGGCGGGCCACAGCCGCGACCGTGCGGGGGTTGTCGCCGGAGATCACCCGTAGTCGCACCCCTTGCTCGTGGAAGTACGCGAGCGTCTCGGCGGCGTCGGGACGTACCTGTTCCTCGAGCAGCACGAGGGCGACGGGGCGGACGTCGGGAGGGAGCTCCTCCCCGGTGAGGCCGAGGTCCGTGTGCGCGAGCATCAGCACGCGGTTCCCGCCCGCGGCGAGCTCGTCGGCCCGCACCCGCTCGGGAGTCGACGGGTCGGAAAAGACCAACTCCGGCGCGCCGAGGATCCAGCTGCCGTGGTCGGCGAAGGTCGCCGCGCTCCACTTGCGCGCCGACGAGAACGGCACCGTCGTGGTCCGCGTCCAGGAGTCGTCGGGACTCGGGAAGGCGGTCGCGATTGCGGCGAGCGTCGCGTTCGCGTTCGCGTCGTCGCCGAGCGCGGCCAATGCGGCCGCAACCGTCGCTTCGTCGGAGGCGTCGAGCAGCTCGGTCCCGTCGAACACGACGCTTCCCTCGGTGAGGGTACCGGTCTTGTCGAGGCACACGACATCGACCCGGGCGAGCCCTTCCACCGCGGGGAGCTCCTGCACGAGCACCTGCCGGCGAGCGAGCGTGACCGCGGCCACTCCGAACGCGAGGCTCGTGAGCAACACGAGGCCCTCGGGGACCATCCCGACGACTCCCGCGACCGCGGCGGTGATCGCCTGGGGCAGGCTCTCGTTGGTCGACTGCAACTGGCTCCAGAACAGGAGCGGGCCCACGACGAGGATCGCCCAGGTCACGTACCGGAGGATCTTGTTGATCCCGTCGACGAGCTCGGAGTGCGTCAGCGCGAACCGCCGGGCTTCGTGGGCGAGGCGGCGGGCATAGGAGTCGGCTCCCACCCGGGTCGCCTGGAACCGCCCCGACCCCGCGACGACGAAACTCCCCGAGAGGACCGCGTCGCCCACCTGCTTGTTCACCGGTTCCGATTCGCCGGTGAGCAGCGATTCGTCGATCTCGAGTCCGTCGCCGCTGCGGACCGTGCCGTCAGCGGGGAGCTGGTCGCCCGTCAGGAGCTGGACGAGATCGTCGAGCACGACCTCGTCGACCGCGACCTCGCGCACGGTGCCGGCGCGCACCACCCGCGCGATCGGCGCGTTCAGCACCGCGAGGCGGTCGAGGGTGCGCTTGGCCCGGATCTCCTGCACGATCCCGATCAGCGCGTTCGCCACGAGCACGATTCCGAAGAGCCCGTCGGCCGGGTGCCCGAACACCAGGATCAACCCGAGCATCGTGCCGAGGATCGCGTTGAAGCGGGTGAAGAGGTTGGCCCGGATGATCTCCGGAAGGGTCCGGCTCGTCCGTTCCCCGGAGGCGTTCACCTGCCCCTTGGCGACCCGCTCACGCACCGCGGCTCCGTCGAGTCCTTCCGGTCCGGTGACGAACGCCGACGTGGGCGGAGGCTCGTCTGAACGCCCCGACACGACCACGGGACGAAACCGTAGTCGGCGGCACTAACGTCGGACTCCGTGCCTCCCGAGTCCGACGAGTGGGAATTCGATGTCGTCCTCGCCGACGGGGGAACGGTGCACCTGCGTCGGATCCGCACCGACGACGATGCGCAGCTCCTCGGTCTCTACGAACGGCTCTCGGGCGAGTCGCTGTACCTCCGGTTCTTCTCGCCCGTGTCGGCGCCCACTGCCGCCCAGCTCGAGTACTTGACCGTGATCGACGGCGAACGTCGGTTTGCGATCGTGGCCGAGCTCGGCGACGACATCGTGGCGGTCGCTCGCTACGACCGCACCCCGGGAACATCGGAAGCGGAGGTCGCGTTCACGGTCCAGGACGATCAGCAGGGACGCGGGCTCGGCACGATCCTGCTCGAGCACCTGGCGTCGGCGGCGCGCACCCACGGCATCACGGGCTTCGTCGCCTCGACCCTCCCCCACAACCGGCGGATGCTCGACGTGTTCCTGAGCGCCGGGTTCGAAGTCGACCGCTCGTTCACCGACGGCACCGTCCACGTGCATTTCCCGATCGCGCCCACGCCGACGTCCATCGCGGTGCAGCGGAGCCGCGAGCACGTCTCGGAAGCGGCGTCGGTGGCCCGCCTGCTCGCGCCCCGTTCGATCGCGGTGATCGGCGCCGGTCGGCGCGCGGGCACGATCGGTCACGAGATCTTCCGGAACCTCCTCCGCGCCGGCTTCACCGGTCCGGTGTACCCCGTGAACCGCGAGGCCGGCTCGGTCGCGAGCGTGCGGGCGTACCCGAGCGTGCTCGACGTCCCCGACGAGATCGACCTCGCCATCGTGTGCGTCCCCGCCGCCGAGGTGCTCGACGTCGTCCGCGAATGCGCGACTCGGCGCGTGCGGGGTCTCGTCGTGATCTCCGCCGGGTTCTCCGAAGTGGGTCACGACCGGGCCACGTCGGAGCACGAGCTCGTCGACCTGGCCCGACGTCACGGGATGCGACTCGTCGGCCCCAACTGCATGGGTGTCGTCAACACGAACCCGTCGATCGCCATGCACGCCACGTTCGCTCCGTTCATCCCTCCGCGCGGCCGGGTGGCCTTCTCGTCGCAGTCGGGGGCGCTCGGCATCGAACTCATGGGCGAAGCCGCCCAGCTCGGCCTCGGGATCTCCACCTTCGTGTCCGTCGGCAACAAGGCCGACGTGAGCGGCAACGACCTGCTGCAGTACTGGGAGGACGATCCCGAGACCGATGTGATCCTCCTCTACCTCGAGAGCTTCGGGAACCCACGCAAGTTCGCACGCATCGCCCGGCGGGTGTCCCGCACGAAACCGATCGTGGCGGTCAAGAGCGGACGCAGCACGGCGGGCCGCCGAGCGGCGTCGTCGCACACGGCCGCCCTGGCCAGCTCCGACGTCGCCGTGGACGCACTGTTCCGACAGGCCGGCGTCATCCGGGTCGACACGCTCGAGCAGTTCTTCGACACCGCGCAGCTCCTCGCACACCAGCCGCTCCCGGCCGGCCGGCGCGTCGTGATCATCGGGAACGGCGGTGGCCCGGGGACGCTTGCCGCCGACGCCTGCGAAGCGAACGGCCTCGAGGTCCTCGAGCTCCCGGACGCGGTGCAGGCCGAGCTGAGGACGTTCGTGTCGCCCGACGCCGCGGTCACGAACCCGGTCGATCTCGTCGCGTCGGCGACGGCCGATCAATACGAGCAGGCGCTCCGCACCGTGCTCGCGGAACCGACGGTCGACGCGGTCATCGTGATCTTCGTTCCGCCGCTGGTGACCGAGGCCGACGACGTCGCCCGCGCGATCGCCGCCGCGGCCGGCAGCGCGCCCGACACACCGGTCGCGGCCTGCTTCCTCGGGCACCGGGGGATCGTCGAGGCGTTGCGCCCGCCCGGCGACGGGCGACCGATCCCATCGTACGCGTTCCCGGAAGCGGTCTCGTTCGCGCTCGCCCGCGTGGCCGACCACGCGGAATGGCGACGCCGCCCGATCGGCGTGGTGCCGACGTTCACCGACGTCGACATCGACCGTGCCCGCGACGTGGTGTCGAGATTCCTCGACGCGAATCCCGACGGCGGGTGGCTCGACGCGACCGACGCGACGCGACTCACGACCTGCTTCGGTGTCCAGAATGCGCCGGTGACTCCCGTCGACACCGCCGACGGCGCGGTCGCCGCGGCCGAAGCGCTCGGCTACCCCGTTGCGCTCAAGGCCGGCGCGGGAATCGTCGTGCACAAGAGCGAGATCGGCGGCGTGCACCTCGATCTCGGTGGTGCCGAGGCGGTCCGTCGTGCGTTCACCGAGCTGCAGTCGGCGCTCGGTCCGGAGCGTGCGGGCGCGGTCGTCCAATCGATGGTCCCCGCGGGGGTCGAGACCATCGTCGGGGTGACCCACGATCCCTCGTTCGGTCCGCTCGTGCTGTTCGGCATGGGCGGGGTCGCAGCCGAGCTCCTGCGCGATACGGCGCTCCGGATCCTCCCGCTCACCGATCTCGATGCCCGTGAGCTGGTCCGGTCGCTCCGCAGCTCGCCGCTGCTCTTCGGGTACCGCGGGGCACCCGAGTGCGACGTCGCCGCGCTCGAGGACCTGCTCCTGCGGATCGGGCACCTGGCCGAGACCCTGCCCGAGGTGGCGGAGATGGACTGCAACCCGGTGGTGGCCTCCCCGGCGGGCGCGATGGCGGT
>JBBQMI010000137.1:0-5788 GCA_038328825.1 Acidimicrobiia bacterium
CTGCTCCCTGCCGAAGGTCCGCGCCCGGCGGGATCTCCGGTCTCCGCGCACTCCGAGTTCGAGCCGATCGCGGCCGCCCGATCGGTGTCGTGGTCGATCCGCCAGACCACCGATCGCCCCTCCGGCGCGGGCCGACTCACCGTCGACCTCGGCGGCCGGTGGGAGCGCGCGGCCGATGACACGACATCGACGGACTTCCCGGAGCCGGGTACGCGTGCGGCGGCGGGAGTCCCCCACTCCCTCGCGTGGCGCAAGGTCGTCGTGCCCGACAACTTCGGCAGCGACGACGAGTTCTCCGCGTTCTTCGGACCGATGTGGTACCGCCGCACCTTCGCCGACCCGTGGGCCGGCGTCGACGACGATCCCGGCAGCCGGGTGCGGCTGCGCTTCGCCGCGGTCGACTACCTCGCCGACGTCTGGCTCAACGGCGAGCACCTCGGCCACCACGAGGGCGCGTTCGCGCCGTTCGGGTTCGACGTCACGGATCGACTGCAACGCACCAACGAAGTCGTCGTCTGCGTGCAGGATCCACTCGAACCCCTCGATCCGAGGCAGTTCTTCTTCTCCCACCGCAAGCGCGTCATCAAGGGGACGCTCAAGTACCACGACAGCCGTCCCGGGGGCCTGCCCGGACGGATGAGCGGTCCGCTCGTCGACGGTGGCGATCCGTGGGTGTGGACACCCGAGTGGGGCCAGTCGATGACGACGGCCGGCATCACCGACGCGGTCGCGTTGGTCCGTACCGGTCGCGCCACGCTCGACGCCGTGTTCGTGACGCCGCTCGCGGCCGACGGCCGGGTCCAGATCGCGGTCGTCGCCGGCAACCCGACCGACGCGACGCTCGACGCGACGATCCACCTCGAGGTCGAGGGCGACCGCGCCGCGGTCGCGGTCTCGCTCGCACCCGGAACGAGCCGGGTCGACATCGAGACGGCGCTCCCCCACCTGAGTCGCTGGGAGCCGGTCCACTCGGACCGCGGCGCACCCGACACCCACGAGCTGCAGGCCGCGCTCGTGGTCGCCGATCGGGTGACCGACCGGTGCACGGTCGCCTTCGGCCTGCGCACGGCCCGGATCGCGTCGGGCCCCGACGGCCGGCCGACGCACCTCGAGGTCAACGGCGAGCCGGTCTTCGTGAAGGCGGTCAACTACATCCCGTGGCAGCACTTCGCCGACGTCGGCCGGAGCTTCTACGACCGCGACATGCGGCTCGTCGTGGCCGCGCACGCGAACTCGGTCGGCATCCACGCGCACGTGCAGTCGCCGCACGCGTACGACGCGGCCGACGCCGCCGGCGTGCTCGTGTTCCAGGACTTCCCCCTGCAGTGGTTCTACGACTCGGGCACCGACACCAACCCCGGCTTCGTCGACACCGCGTGCCGCCAGATCGCAGAGATGGCGTACCTCCTCCACCACCACCCGAGCGTCGTCTACTACGCGTGCCACAACGAGCCGCACCGCCAGTTCGTCCCGACGCCCGAGGTCGACGACACGCCGGGCCGCGACCGCGGCGAGCGCCACCTCGACGCCGCGCTGCTCCGCACCCTCTCCGCGATCGACGACTCCCGTCACGTGCACGAAGCGTCGGGGATCGGCGACGACGTGCACGAGTACCAGGGTTCACTCATGGGCGGCTCGATGTACCGAGTGGGCGAGCAACCCGCGTGGTTCGTGAGCGAGTACGGCTTCTGGACGATCGGGCCGCAGTTCGCCAAGTTCGGCGACCCGCCGGACTGGCCGCCTGACGAAGCCGGGATGCGCGAGTGGGTGAGCCGGCTGTCGTTCATCGGCTCGACGGCCGCGTTCGCGGGCCTCCCGACGCGGTACCTGTCGCTCGACGCGTGGGCCGACGCCACCGAGACCTACGGCGCCGCGCTCGCGAAGCACCAGACCGAGTGGTTCCGCGCCCACCGCGGCGCGCCGTTCATGGGCTACCGGTGGCACTTCTGGGCCTACTGTTGTGGCAACGCGGGCGGTGGTCTCGTCGACGTCGAGCGGGCGCCGAAGCGCACCAACGGCGCCTTCCGAGACGCGAGCCGACCGCTCCTCGTCGTCGGTCTCACCGGTCGCTCGGTGGTCGAGGCCGGGACGTCTGCCGTGCGGGTGGTCGCGGTGAACGACCGTTCCACAGCGGTCGACGGAGTCGTCGAGTGGTCGGTGCACGCCGCCCGGAGCTCCGTGGTCGCGCCCGACCCCGCCGGCGCCCGCATCGGGCTGTCGATGCCACCCGACGCGGACGCAACGGTCGCGGTGGAACGGTCCCGCGGGGCGACCCTCGACGAGGGGACGTTCGAGCTCGCCGTGGGCGCCGCCGCCACCGCTCCGCTGGGAACCGTTCCCATCCCGCTCTTGCCGGGCGAGTCCCGCACGCTCATGCTGAGGTGGAACGATCCCGTCACCGGAACGGAGGAGAACTCCGTGCACCTGTGCTGTGTCGCCGACGACCTCGAGCTGCCGCCGGGACTCTCGGAGATCCGGTGATGTCGGCGTTCGCGACCGACGAGGTCGAGGTCGTGCTGGGCGACGACGGGACATGGAACGCCCGGTGGTCGACCTCGGGCGTCGCCCTCGGCAGCGTCGCCGCCCGCATCGATCTCACCACGCGCGACATCACGTCGCGCAGCGCCGACGGGAGCTGGACGATGATTGGTCGCCGCGCCCGGTGGGATCCGACCGGCGACGGCCTCTGGATCGAGCTCGAGCTCGACGCCGACATCGTCACCGTGCAGGTCGGCTACCGCGCCCCCGCCGGCGAGACCGTCGGGCTCCTCACCCCGATCGTCGCGGTCACCGAGCTCGAGACGGAGAGCCGGCTCGTCGACGGATACGACTCGTGGGCATACTCGGGGGTCGTCACGGGAGACCGCGAGGGCGACTCCTGGTGGAACACCGCCCTCGTCGACCGCGACGGGCGGACCCTTGCCGTACAGGCGCTCGGCGCGGGGCGGTTCGCGACGCGGATCGCGCTCGAAGAGGAGATGCTCATCGTCGAGTGCGGTGGAACACCTCCGTTGCGGTTCGTCGCCGACACCTGGGGCTACGAAGTGCTGGAGCCGGCACCGCTCGCGCTGCCGCTCGCCGCCGGGGCCGAGGTCTGCAGCGAACGCATCGCGCTCGCGGCAGGCTCCGATCCGGTCGCGCTCGTCGACCGCCTCGCGGCGTACGTCGGTCGCGTCGGCGGCGCCCGCCAATGGGATGGCGCACCGATAGCCGGTTGGGAGAGCTGGTACCACTACGGCCACGCGATCGACGCGGAATCGCTCGTCGCGAACGCGCACCTCCTGCGCGACCGCTTCGGTGACCGGGCCGACTTCGACGTCGTGCAGCTCGACGACGGTTGGCAGGTCGCGCACGGCGCGTGGACCCCCAACGACCGCTTCCCGCCCGATCTCGGGGCACTCACGTCGTCACTGCACGAGATGGGCGCGCGCGCCGGGCTCTGGCTCGCCCCGTTCATGGTCACCCCCGACGCACCCGGGATCGCCACCGATCACCGCGACTGGTGCCTCGTCCACGCCTCCGGTCACACCCTCCGCGATCGTCACGGACTCTGGGCCCTCGACGCGTCGCGACCCGAGGCCGTGCGCTGGCTCCACGACCTCGGCGCGCAGGTGCGCGCATGGGGATTCGAGATGGTGAAGCTCGACTTCCTCTACCTCGGCGCCCAGGAGGCGCTCCGCCACGACCCGTCGGTGACCGGCACCGAGGCACTGCGACGCGGGCTCGAGGCGTTCGTCGATGGGCTCGGCGACGACATCTACGTGCTCGGGTGCGGCATGCCGATGCTGCCGGCGCTCGGGATCTGCCACGGCAATCGGATCGGGCCCGATCTGGCCACACCGGTCACCCACCGTGAGCTGGGCGCGCAACCGCTCACGCACGGTTGGTCGGGCTGGCACGGAGTCGCCGTGCAGGCCCGCAACGTGGCGGCTCGCTTCGCCCTCCGCCACTGGTTCGACTGCGATCCCGACGTCGTCCTCGCGTGGGGATCCGACGGTACGACCCCCGACGGCTACTCCCTCGACGAGTCGCGCACGCTCGCCGTGCTCGCGGCGTTGTCCAGCGGACCGTTCTTCCTCGCCGACGACCTCGACGGGCTCACGGTCGAGGAACGCGCCGTGCTCGAGGATCCCGAAGTGCTCGGCCTGCTCGGCCGCGGCGGGTTCGTCCCGCGCGACCTCTTCGCGGTGTCGGACGAGCCCGAGACCGAGCACGCGTTCACAGCGGCGCGCAGCGTGGCGTCGACGTGGGTCGCGGACCGCGACGGTCGCGGGTTCAGCGCCACGTTCAACTGGACCGACGAATCCCACGACGGGATCCCCGCGCACGGTGTGCGCGTCGATCGGATCGGCGGTCGGGGCGGGTGACCCAGCCCGACTATCTCGAGCAGATCCTGGCCGCGCGGGTCTACGAGGTCGCCGAGGAGACGCCCCTGCAGCTCGCGCCGCAGCTCTCGGCACGCTGGTCGAACACCGTGTTGCTGAAGCGCGAGGACCACCAGCCGGCGTTCAGCTTCAAGGTGCGAGGCGCCTACAACAAGATGGTGGGACTCGATCCCGACGAGTTCGCGCGCGGCGTGATCTGCGCGTCGGCCGGGAACCACGCTCAGGGTGTCGCGATGAGCGCGCGACGACTCGGGTGTTCGGCGACGATCGTGATGCCGACCACCACGCCACGCGTGAAGATCGACGCCGTCGCCGCCCTCGGCGGTCACATCGTGCTCTTCGGCGACACGTATTCCGAGGCGGCGTCCCGGGCGAGCGAGCTCGAAGCCGAGACGGGAGCGACGCTCGTCCACCCGTTCGACGATCCCGCCGTGATCGCCGGTCAGGGGACCATCGGCGTCGAGATACTCCGCCAGCACACCGGCGCGCTCGACGCGGTGTTCGTCCCCGTCGGTGGCGGCGGGCTGATCTCGGGGGTGGCCGCGTACTGCAAGCGCATGCGCCCCGACATCGCCATCATCGGCGTGCAGGCGGCCGACTCGGACGCGATGGCCCGCTCCGTGGCCGCGGGCGAGCGCGTGGAGCTCAACGACGTGGGCCTCTTCTCCGACGGGACCGCGGTGAAGCGGATCGGGGTGGAGACGTTCCGGCTGGCCCGTGAGCTCGTGGACGAGTTCGTGATCGTCGACACCGACGAGATCTGCGCCGCGATCAAGGACGTCTACGAAGACACCCGCAGCACGCTCGAACCGGCGGGGGCACTCGCCGTCGCCGGCGTCAAGCAGCACATCGCCCGAACCGCGAGCCGAGGCCGGACGTTCGTCGCGATCGCGAGCGGCGCCAACATGAACTTCGACCGACTGCGGTTCGTCGCCGAACGCGCCGAGGAGCACGAGGCGCTCTTCGCGGTGACGATCCCGGAGGTGCGGGGCAGCTTCCGACGGTTCTCCGAGCTCGTCGGCGCACGGTCGGTCACCGAGTTCAGCTACCGGATCTCCGATGCCGAACAGGCGCACGTGTTCGTCGGCGTGACCACCACCGACGGCGGCGACTCCGCCGCGATCGCCCGGCAGTTCACCGAAGCCGGCTTCGCGACGATCGACCTCACGCACGACGAGCTGGCCAAGGAGCACGTCCGGCACATGGTCGGCGGCCGCACCCAGCTCGCCCACGACGAGCGTCTCTACCGCTTCCTGTTCCCGGAGCGTCCCGGTGCCCTCGTGCGGTTCCTCTCCGCCATGCACAGCGACTGGAACATCAGCCTGTTCCACTACCGCAACCAGGGTGCCGACTACGGCCGCGTGCTCGTCGGCCTCCAGGTGCCCCACCGCGACGACGACGCG
>JBBQMI010000138.1:0-5757 GCA_038328825.1 Acidimicrobiia bacterium
GCGTCGGTCAGAGGTAGTCGTCGTGGAGCATGTTGTTGGTCGCGAACCACCCCGGGATCGCGGGGATGTAGTTCGCCACCAACTGGTTGGCGAGCACGGCCGCGACCGCCACCTCGGTCGAGACGCCGAACGCGGTGAGCGCGCCCGACATGCCCACCGTCGACACCGCGGTGTTGCCACCTGGGATCGGAACGAGCGACGCGATCGTGCCGATGAAGATGTTGAGTGCGAGCAACGTGAAGAAGTTGATCGATCCGCCGAACGCCTCGACGCAACAGGCCATCACCGCTCCGTACATGAGAGCGTTGATCGTGTTGCCCCCGAGCAGGAGCGCGACCCGTTTCGGTGAACGGGTCGCGGCGAGAATCGTGGCGGTCGCGCTCTTGAGCGGCGGGAGGACCATCCGGCGCAGACGCGGGACCCCGAACGCGATGCCGGCCGCGACCGCGAGGACCACGATCGCGAGCACCACGACCTGCACGATGCTGCTGACCGGAATGCTCTCGGCCCGGAACGTGTCGGGCGAGAGCGCGATCGCGACGAACAGCAACACCGTGTTGGCGAGGATGTTGCCGACGTTGATGAGCAGACCCCCCGACGCCACCGCGGAGGCGAGATCCACGCCCTGCTTCTGGAGAAACCGGATCTGCGCGGCCATGCCCCCGACCGCCGGGATCGCGAGGTTCGAGAACGACATCGAGAGTTGGAGCTCGCTCGTGCGCCAGAGCGGGAGGTTGATCGGCACCGTGCCCATCAGTGCGATCGCGGTCGCGCCGTTCGTCGCGAACGAGATCAGCATCGCCGCGGTGAGCCACCCGAGGTTCGCGCTCGTCACGGTGTCCCACAGCGTCTGCGGATCACCGACCTGCGACAGGAGCACGCTGATCGCGAACAACGTGCCGACCGCCATCATGAGGTTCGTCCCACTGACGCGGTGGAGCTGCTGCAACGGAGGTGCTTCGGTGTTCGTGGCGGCGGCCGCGGCGTTCCGGAGGTCGCCCACTCGCTTGTGGAACGCCGTGCGCTGACGGGGATCGCCCGGGCGGAGCTCACCGCTCAGCGCGGCGGGTTGGAACAGCGGCAGCGCGGCGACGAGCGCCGCCGGGCCTAGCTCGCGGAGCGCCGCGGCGAGAGCCCGGTCGTTGCCGACGATCTCTGCCGTGCTCACGATCAGCTCGGCGACGTCGGCGGAGCGCTCGACCTCGGAGGCGCGTCCCGTCGCCGCGTCGAACCCGGTGATCGCCGGGCCGTGTTCGCTCAGCACGATCCGGCGGGCGTTCAGCGCGCCGTGCGCCACGTGCGCGCCGCGGAGCGCCGCCACCCGCTTCCACAGCTCGTCGAGCACCACGTCGGTCACGGCATCGGGCGGCGCGTCGGCGAGGACTGGCCCGACCACGGGCCGACTGACCAGGAGCGCGGCGCCCGGCCCCGCGGTCCCGGCCACCACGACCGCCGGCACCGGCACACCCGCGCGCTCCGCCAGCAGCAGCACGTAGGCCTCGTGCTCGACCTCACCGAGGCGCGTGACCTGCACTCGCGCCCCTGCGTCCTTGTAGACGAAGAACCGCCAGAGCTTGGCCGCGAGCTGCGCGTCGGCCTCATCGCGGCCGAGCACCCGGACCGAGAGCGCGCCGTCGGCGTCGTGACCCTCCATCGCGGTCCCGTTGCGCGGCTGCGGGTCGGTGAGCTGCACGTCGGGGTCGGTGAGCCCCAGCTCCTCGAGCGCGACCTCCACCTGGAGGCTCGTGGGCCGACCACCCGGCGAGCCGAACACGAGGTGCACGAGCGCCGCCACGCCCCACCCGAGGACGAGCGCGCCGAACGCGGCATCGGGTGAACCCGTCCCGAGGTACAGCGAGGCGAAAGCGAGAGCCAGCACGAGCAGCTGACCGGCACGCCGGACCGGTCGCGTCAGGTACGGCGCCGCGACCGAGATGACCGCCGCGATCATCGCGAGGCGCACCACCGGGAACGACGGCGTGTCCCTGCCGAACCGTGTCACGATGTGGAGCGCATCGGCCACACTCGAGTCGGTGACGACGAGTGCTCCGATGAGACGACCCAAGACCCACGTGGCGACACCTGCGATCAGCAGGTCGCGGGCCAGACGCCATCGGCGCGCCACCAGCGCGGCGAGGACGACCAGGCCCACGGCCCAGAGCGCGCCGAAGCGGTAGAGCAGCGTGAAGAAGGTCGAAAGCTGAGCCGGGAGCCCGTTGACGAGCGCGTACAGGTTGTTCTCGAGGTCGGTCGGGTTGGGTTGGTGAGCCACCGCCACCACGATGAGCACGACCATGATGACGAGCCGCACGACGTCGCTCGTTCGCCTGCGGTACGGGAGCTCCGACGCCGGCCCGAACGCACGTCCCCGCCAGGTCGACACGCGGCGGGAGATCCGCGACTCGACGGGCGCTCCGCCCGCGGGCGTGTTCGTCATCCCTCGCGTCCCCGTCTGGTCACGCCGGCCGATGGCGCGCATCGTAGGACGCGGGCCCGCACGGCCCGCGGCATCAGGCCGCTGCGACCACCGCGATGGCCACGCCGGCCGCGATCAGCCCGACGAGCACGCTCCCGACCGTGTTCGTGGCGGCCGGCAGGATCGCACCCCGCTCGAGCAGCCGGATGCTCTCGTACGAGAACGTCGAGAACGTCGTGAGCGCGCCGCAGAAACCGGTTCCGATCGCGATCGCGGGCAGCGAACCCATACCGTGGTACCGCGCGAGGCCGACGACGATCCCGAGGACGGACGACCCGGTGACGTTGATCACGAGCGTGCCCCACGGCAACGTTCCCCAGAACGGGTGCCCGGCGAACCCTGTCCGGGCGACCCGGTGCTGGATCCAGCCGTCGACCAGGTAGCGCGACACCGCGCCGATCGCGCCGGCGACGACGAGGCTCGCGATCACCATGACGGCGGCGGGTGCGACGACGACTGGTGCTGCGGCCCGAGTCGACGGGCGATCGTGATCCCGGCGAATGCCGCGGCCAGACCGGCCACGACGCTCATCCCGACGTACACCGCAGCGATGCCCGCGTGCCCGTCGCGCACGAGCAGATCGGTGTCGACCATCACCGTGGAGAACGTCGTGAACGACCCGATGAACCCAACCGCGACGAACGGGCGGATGAACTCGTCGGTGGGCCACCGCTCGAGGATGAGCTGCAGCACGAACCCGAGCGCGAGGCTTCCGAGCACGTTCACGAGGAAGATCGACCACGGGATCGACCCGGGCGCGGTCGGGATCGCCCGACTGATGCCGTACCGCGACAACGTCCCCATCGTGCCTCCGACGGCGACCGCGACGAGGGCGCGCCGGCCCGCGGGGCCCCCCGCACCAGGCGCGTCGGGATCGACCGGCGCGCTCACCCGATCGCGGCGAAGGCGAGTGCGTACAGGACTGCGGTGAGCGAGAGGCCGTCGACCATCGCCCCTTCCTCGATGAAGGTCCGGAGACGGTCCACCGCGATCCACTCGACGCGTTCGGCCTCGCTCGGATCGAAGGGAGCGCCGACCTCGGTCGCACCGTCGGCGAGGAAGATGTTGAAGACCTGATCGGAGATCCCGTTCGTGGGTTGGAACCGCACGAGGGGACGCAGCGGGCCCGGACGCCAGCCGGTCTCCTCCAACGTCTCCCGGGCCGCGGCGGCCTCGGGGGTCTCGCCGGGATCGATCCGCCCGGCCGGGATCTCCCATCCCCACGTGTCGGTGATGAACCGGTGCCGCCAGAGGAGGAGCACGCCGCGCGCCGGATCGTGGACGACCGTGCCGGCGGCGTGGTTCGGCATGCGCACGACGTGGTGCTCGAACCGGGCACCGCCCGGGATCTCGATGTCGGCGAGCGCGAGGCCCACCCACTCACTCTCGTAGACGAACCGCTCTCCATGCACCGTCCAACGCATCTCCCGAAGCTAGGTGATGGGCGCTACGAGACGAGCGAAGACCACTCACGTCACCGCGGGCGACTGACCCTCGTCGGCTTCCGCTCGGACGCGCAGCCCATCGAGCGTGCGGGTCAGCAGGCGGGAGACGTGCATCTGGCTGATCCCGATCGAGTCGGCGATCTGCGACTGCGTCCAGCCGTCCCAGAAGCGCAGCCGGACGATCGTGCGCTCCCGTTCGGGCAGCTCGTCGAGCAGCGACTCGATCAGCATCCGGTGTTCGACCTCGACGTGACCGGGATCCACGCCGCCGAGGCGCGACGCGAGCCCGGCACCGGCGTCGTCGCGATCGCCCGTGGGCGCGTCGAGTGAGCTCGTGTTGTAGGCGCGGTTCGCCTCCATCGCTTCGAGCACCTCTTCTTCGGAGAACCCCGTCTCGGCCGCGACCTCGGCGACCGTCGGCGGACGACCGAGGTCCTGGCCGAGCGGTCCGACGATGTTCGACACGGCGAGGACGTGCTCCTGCAACCGACGGGGGACCCGGAGCGACCAGGTCGCGTCGCGGAAGTGGCGCTTCAACTCGCCGATGATCGTGGGCGTGGCGAACGTGGTGAACGCGAGCCCGCGTTCCGGCTCGAAGCGCTCAACGGCCTTGAGCAGACCGAGCACCGCCACCTGCTCGAGATCATCGGGACTCTGACCGCGGCCGCGGAACCGGCGCGCGAGCTGCTGCGCCAGGCCCCGATGCTGTTCGATCAGTCGGTTCCGGAGGTCCCGGTCTCCGGTCGCGCGGTATTCGACGAAGCTCGGGACGGAGTCGTCGATCATGGGATCCGGACGCGCTTCACCATCCGGAAGTGGCTCGCGCCGGCACCGCCGGAGAGCTCGTGCTCGTCGACGACCGCGGCGAGGATCGCGGTCGAGAGCTCGTTGGGTCGGGGCTCGGTGCTTCCGGGGCAGGTCCCCTCGATCATCACGCCGTCGACCAGAGTGGTGAACCGGAGCTCGAGGATCCTCGGCGGAGTGGCCGTGGGCCCCATGACCGCGTGACAGAGCTCGTCGACCGCAATGCGCAGATCGTCGACATCTTCGTAGGCGAGTCCGCACCGGCTCCCGACGTCCGCGGCCGCCAACCGGGCCAGTCTGAGGAACTCCGGGCGTGCAGGGATCGTGAGCACGACCTCGTGCTCGTCGGTCTTCGCCGCGTGGATCATCTCGTCGCCGCCATGTTCCCGCTCCCGCCCAACGTCTCTTGCCCGCCGCCTTCGATGCACGAATCGTCCCATGCTCACACGCCCACGGGCTCACCACTGCACGGCGGTTCCGTCAGGGGCGATCGAGAACGGTCCGGGGGCCAGGCAGTACGGGCAGTACGGCGGGAGCCCGACCCCCGGACCGAATCAGGGAACGCGTCTCAAGGGATCCGACCCTCGCCGCGTTGGTTCGCGCCGCGTTCCGTCATCTCTTCGTATTGCTCGCCGACCTCGGGATCGAGCGGAGCATTGGAGTCGGCGGCACGCGCCTCGGCTTCGGTGGGAGGCCGACCGGCGTCGGCGACCAGCTCGGCCTCGGCGGCTTCCTCGGCCCGGGTGCTCGCGCTGGGTCGAGTTCGTTCCTGCTCGGCGTCGCTCATGTCGATCCTCCTGGCCGCTTGCCGCGGACTCGTCCTGTCGGGGTGCTGTCCGGAGCGGTACCCACGACCGGATCGGCCGAAACCAGAAACGGGCCCGTGCATGCATCATCCCGGTGACCACGGGGTAGTGAGACGTCGTGGACGAAACAACCCCGGGGGCATCCGAGCGCCTCGACGATCGGACGGAGACGCTCCTGCCCGCGACGACGGCGAGCCCGGGCGTCGCCCGCCGGTTCGTCGCCGCT
>JBBQMI010000139.1:0-5756 GCA_038328825.1 Acidimicrobiia bacterium
ACTTCCACTGGTACATCGACGACGCGCCCGCGCTCCGCGAGGCGGTCGAGTACCTCCAGCGCGCCACCGGCAAGCCGGTTGTCACCACCGAGATCGGCGCACACAACACAACGCCGTCAGTCGTCACCGGCCATCTCGGCAGACTCGTGGAAGCACTCCACCTGCCACTCGTGATCTGGTTCGACTGGGACGGGATCCCCGCCCTCGGGCTCCACGATCCCGGCACGCCAGGCGTCCTGCGGCCGAACGGCGTCGCGTTCAAGAACTACGTCGCCGCCCACCGCAACCTGATCCTGTGAGCAGCATGGATGGTGTCGGGCTCGGCTTCGGAGAGCGGTGGTCCTCGCTCACTGCCAGGTGATCTCGCTCACGTGGCCTCCCGCGACGGACACCTCGATCGGTGGCAGCGACGCGATCGGAACCAGCGCGTAGTCACCCGCGGGAACTTCGGGGAAGACGCCGGCGTAGATCGAACCGTCGGGGAGCCGACGCTCGCGCACTTCCGTGTGCACGAACGCCGTCTCCTCACCGCGGCGGGTGATCTCGATCTCCACACCGGCGAGCGTGTCGGGTGTGTAGACGACGATTGCCCCCACGTCGGCACCGATGTCCATGACGACGCTGCCGTCGGTGCTCGGCGGGAGCCGGGGCTCGGCCCCGTGGTCGTGGTCGTGGTCGTGCCCGGCCATGTTCACGACGACGGTACGTTGTACCCGCTGTACGGCGTGCCGAGGTAGGGGAAGGTGTCGAGGTAGTTCTCCGTTCCCTTGGCCGTGAGGTCGGTCGGACTCGACGTGAGCCCGTCGTCCACCAGGGATGCGGCACCGTCGGGGACGAACGTCGGGTCGATGAGGGGATACGTGACGCCGGCGATCGCACGCAGCTCGATCGTGAAGACGTCGTCGTACACGCGCCGTCCGTTCGGGAAGCCCGCGAGATCACTTCCCAGCAGCCCGAGGTTGTTGGGCGCGGCCGCCGGGGGGATCGCGACGTTCAGTCGGAGCATGTCGGCGAGCGTCCCACCACCCGAGTTCTGGAAGCCCGGGATCACGCCGGTCGGGAGGCCGGTGAGCAGGATGGCCTGCAGGTCAGCTCGGGGCTTGCCCGAAGCGTTGAGCGCGTCGAGGTTGGGGAACACGCCCGGATAGAGCACCGGCAGGAGCTTGGCGAGCTCGGGGAACTGCGCGCCGGCCGCGAACTGGCTGTCCTTGTAGGGAAGCTGGGTGTTCCAGTAGTCCTTGCGCTCGAGCGGGACGAGGACCTCGTTGAAGAGCGGGTTACCGAGCCGGGACACCTGCACGTAGGGACCGGCTTCAGCGGTCGTGCCGTCCCGGCCCGCGTAGAGACGGACCTTCTGGCGCTTCGCCGTGGTCCAGACGCCGATCACCGAGGTCGGCGACGTCGGATCGCCCGAGTACGGCGCCAGCTGCGCTGTGGGGACCTGCAGCGCGATGGTGTGGACGTTCGACGCCTTGAGCGTGTTCACCCCGTCGGCCGGCACCGTCAACTCGGGGATGTTGAGACCGAACTGGGTGTGCAGCTGCTGGAACGGGCGCAGATCGCCGAGGTCGAACACCGCTCCGAGATCGACGTAGAAGCCCTCGGCGCGTTGGCCGGCGAACACCTTGGCGCCACCCGGGAGGTCGTGGATCGCGGCGTCGGCGAGCGACACGTAATCGGGCGTCGACAGCGGACCGATGTTGCACGGCGGCGACGAGAGGTTGTCGGCGAGGAGTCGGGGACGGACCGCCAACTCGTCGGTACCCGGGAAGCCTCGGCCGCGTTCGATTCGGGACACGGAGTAGAACTGGCGGCGGTTCCAGTTCGGACTGTCGAGCGACTGGATCGGTCCGACGTTGTACAGGAACGTGTTCCCGACCTGGTTCTCGTTGCGAAAGCGGAACTGGTAGCTGATGTCGGCGCGACCATCGCCGGTGTTGTCGATGTGGATCTCGTAGAGGACATCGTCGCCGAACTCGAAGAAGTTCGGCCCACCCGCCGGTGCCTGGAGCGGGATGTAGTTCGCGATCAGTGTGACTGTGTCCGGACGGTCGGGACTGACGAACGCGTACACGTCGGTGCTGTCGGCGACGGGATCCTTGGAGATCTCGGGTGCTTCACGATGGGACGACATGGTTCGATCACCTCACGAATCGGAGTGGGGCCACGCGCTCAGCGCGTCACCTTGAACAGGAGCGCGGCGAGCCGCTTGTCGTTGACGATGATCTCCCGGTCGCCGGCGAACACCGCGACCTTCCCGTTGTGGAGATCACGCAAGTGCGCGACCACGGTCTCCTCGAGTTGCGCGTCGGGCGGCAACGCCGTGTCGTGGGCGCGTTCGCTCGCGCCCGCGGCGACGCCGGGAATCGTGACGGCTGCACCCGCGGCCGCGGCCACGGCGGACGTTCGTGTGATGAAGGCTCTGCGGCTCACTGGATCCACTCTCGGCTCCTCCTGGTCGGCGTCTCGGAGTTCGGTTCGACCGAGCGCGCTGGATGATCGATAGGACGAAGAACTTCGCGCGCCCATTCAAGACGAGGCGCGACCCGCGAGCCAGTGTTTGGATGAATTGCGAACCGTTTGCATTTGCGACCGCGAAGCATCGCGCCATCCCCGACGTGGTTCGGTGGCGAACACCCACCGACTGGGGGAGGCACGCGATGAGCGAGTCGAACGAAGCGGCACACAGCCCTGCCGATCGGGCCGATCGGGTCCTGCGCAGACTGCGCGCGCAGGGTGAACGCATCACCACTTGCCGTCGGGTGATCGTCGAGCTGCTGGCGTCGACCGACGATCACCTCACGGTCGAGGACATCGCAGTTCGCGTCCAGGCGGTGCACCCGGAGATCCATCTGTCCACCGTGTACCGGACGCTCGAATCGCTCGAGGACTGGGGGGTCGTCGAGCACGTGCATCGCGGACACGCCCCGCCGATCCACCACTTGGCCGATGCGCATCCGCACCTGGTGTGCGAGTCGTGCGGGCGGGTCTCCGACATCCCCGTCGAGGCCCTCGACGATCTCACCGAGCTCTTGCGGGATCGGTTCGGCTTCGAGCTCCACGCGACGCACTTCGCGCTGATGGGCACGTGCGCCCGCCACTGAACCCACGGCGAACAGTCGTCATCCAGAACGGGTACAGATCATCCAGCCCTTCGCACCGCAGCGAACCGTTCGCAGGAGCGAAGGGCTTGCGCTCACGCGATCGCTCCGGTGACGGGGAGGCAGCCATGCACGGGAGCAACTCGGGTCGAGCGCGACGCACCGTCCTGCGGGTCGGTGTCCTGGGGGTCGTGGGAGCGGTGCTCCTGGCGGCGGATTGGGGAGCGACGAGCGCGTCGGCCGCGCCGCGCCGGGCCGCGCGCGACGAACGGCTCCAGGTCGTCACGACCGTCTCGCCGATCACGAGCATCGTCTCGCAGGTCGGCGGCAACCTCGTGCACGTCACGGGCGTCATCCCCGAAGGTGCCGACTCGCACACCTTCGAACCGCCGCCCAGCACCGCCGAGGTGCTGTCGACGGCCGACATCGTGTTCGTGAACGGCCTCAAGCTCGAGGACCCGACGAAGGATCTGGCCGAGGAGAACCAGAAGGACGGTGGGGAGGTCGTGGAGCTCGGAACGAAGACGATCCCGAAGCGCGAGTACCTCTACGACTTCTCCTTTCCGAAGTCGGGAGGGAAGCCGAACCCGCACCTCTGGACCAACCCGCCCTACGCCAAGACGTACGCCCGGATCGCGGCCGACACGTTCGCACGCCGGGACCCGCGACATGCGGCCGCCTACGAGGCGAACTACGCGAAGTTCGCAGCGCAGGTCTACCGGCTCGACCGAGCGATGAAGACCGCGACCGCGTCGATGTCTTCGAGGCAACGCCAACTGTTGACCTACCACGATGCCTACGCGTACTTTGGCGCGCACCACGGATGGAAGATCATCGGTGCGGTGCAGGTGTCGAGCTTCGAGGACCCGACCCCGAAGGAGATCGCCTCGCTCATCTCCCAGGTGAGGAAGCGACGGGTGAAGGCGATCTTCGGTTCGGAGGTGTTCCCGAGCCCGGTGCTCGTCGAGATCGGGAAGGAGGCCGGCGTCCGCTACGTCGACACGCTGCGCGACGACGACCTTCCCGGTGCCCCCGCAGATGTCGACCACTCGGGGCTCGGGCTGATGAAGTTCGACTTCGCCACGATGGTCACGAGTCTCGGTGGCGACCCGTCGGCGCTGCGCTCGATCCGGGTCGACGCGACCTCCGATCGGGCCGAGTACCCGCAGTGAGGGAGGTCGGAGCACCGTTGGTCGAGCTCGATCGCGTGACCTGTGCGTACGGCGAGCGGGCCGTCCTCATTGGAGCCACGTTGACCGTGCTTGTGGGTGACTTCAGCGGCATCGTCGGCCCATCGGGATCAGGGAAGACGACCATGCTCCGCGCGATGCTCGGCGCGGTCGATCCGGTCATCGGGACAGTGCGTCGTCGACCGCGTGTGACGCTCGGGTACGTGCCCCAGGTCGAGACGGTCAACTGGGACTTCCCGGTGACCGTGAACGAGGTGGTGCTCATGGCCCGCACGAGCGGTCGATTGCTGCCATGGGCGTCGCGCCGTGAGCAGGAGGGGGTTGCCGCCGTGCTCGACCGCCTCGGGATCGCCGACCTCGGCCGACGTCACATCCGTGAGCTCTCGGGTGGCCAGCAGCAGCGGGTCTTCATCGCGCGGGCGTTGCTCGGTGAACCCGATCTCCTCCTGCTCGACGAACCCACCTCCGGCGTGGACGTGCGCACCCGTCACGACGTGTTGCATCTCCTCGGCGACCTCAACCGGGCCGGACTCGCGATCGTGTTGACCACCCACGACCTCAACGGCATCGCCTCCCACCTCCCACACCTCGTCTGTCTCAACACCGAGATCATCGCCGAGGGTGACCCACGTACCGTCCTGACCTCCGATGTTCTGGAGCGCACCTACGGCCAACCGATGGACGTGCTGGAACACTCCGGCATGCAGGTGATCGTCGACCGCTACGAACACAACGTCGTGCCGATCCGGAGGACAGCATCGTGACGCTGCATCAGCTGCTCGAGCCGTACCAGTTCGCGTTCTTCCGCCACGGCGTGATCGTCGCCACGCTCGCCGGTGGTCTCTGCGGTCTCATCGGCGTCTTCGTGGTCCTGCGCGGCATGAGCTACATCGGCCACGGGCTCTCGCACGCGATCTTCGGTGGGGCCGCGGCGAGCGCCGTCCTGGGCTTCAACTTCTACGCCGGCGCCGCGCTGTGGGGTCTGGCGTCGGCACTCATGATCGGGCGCGTCACGCGCCGACGCATCATCGGGTCCGACGCGGCGATCGGTGTGATCACGACGGCCTCGTTCGCCTTCGGTCTCGCGCTCATCGGATTGTTCGGGAGCGCACGGCGCAGCATCGACGCGACACTCTTCGGGAGCATCCTCGGCATCTCCACGGCCCAGGTGTGGGTCGTAGCCGGGGTCACCGCCGGGGCCGCGATCGTGGTCTTCCTCCGGTACCGCGCCCTGCTCTTCACCACGTTCGACCCGGAGGTCGCCGACGTGTCGGGCGTGAGCACGGCGCGGACCGACGCCCTGCTCCTGCTCGTGCTCGCCGGTTCGATCCTCGCGACCATGCAGGTGCTCGGCGTGGTCCTCATCGCGGCCACGCTCGTGATCCCGGCGGTCATCGCGCGGATGCTCACCAACTCGTTCTCCCGGATGCTGTGGATCTCGACGGTGATCGGAACGGTCTCGGGT
>JBBQMI010000140.1:0-5751 GCA_038328825.1 Acidimicrobiia bacterium
GTGAGGCCGGGAACGACCATCGTGATCGTGGCACTGCTCGCGTTGATCCTCGGCGCCGCGGTCGCGCAGTTCGCCTTCCGCGTCCAATTCTGAGCGCAGGCGGGCAGTTCCGGGCTTGCCGCTCGGCCACTGTGCGCGCGACCCGAATACGATGCTTCGGGTGAGACGACGTCGGACGCCCGCATGACCACCGCGCTTGTCGTCGAGACGGCTCCGTCGGAGGGTGGCTGATGGACGCGTTCGCGGGTCCGTACGCGGTGGTGGCCGCGCTGCTCGTCGTCGCCGGTGCACTCGAGGTGCACCGGCCCGATTCGACCGTCGGCGCGCTCCGCGCACTCGGCGCGCGAGTGCCGGCCTTCGTCGTGCGTGCGGGTGCGTTCGCGGGAGCGGTGCTCGGCGCGCTCGCACTCGTCGGCGACGGGGGCACGCTCGGCTCGGTCGTCGGCGGCCTCGTGGCCGTCGCGTATCTCGCGTTCGCCGGTTTCGTCGCCCTCGCTCTGCTCCGCGACTCACCGATCGCTTCGTGCGGATGCTTCGGTCGCGACGACACCCCGCCGTCGGTCACGCACATCGTCCTGAACCTCGCCGCCGCGGCGGTCGCGGTCGCGGTCGCGGTGCGCCCGGGATCGGGGATCCCCGGTGTCGTCGCCGACCAGCCCGGTCTCGGGATCCCGTTCGTGCTCATGACCGCCGGGTGCGGTTTCCTCGTCTACCTCGCGTTCACCCGACTCCCGCGCACGCTCGCGCGCGCACGAGGGGAGCGACTCCGATGAGCCGCGAACGACGTGATCGACGGCCAGAACCACCTCATCGACCGACTTCCCGAACGCGGCCCGATCCTCGGCACCTGACGCCTTCTCGAGCAGGTAGCAGTCGGCCCGGGGGGACCTGCCGGCTGCTACCCGTCGAGGTCGTGCAGTCGCTCCAGCACCACGGTCAGCCGCGCCGGGGGAGGCGGCGGAGGTGGCGGGGGCGGAGGTGACGACTCCGCAGGGGATGCGTCCGGTGCCGATCCCGAGGATGCAGCTCCGGACGACGAACCCGAGGAGTCGTCGGAATTCGGGGTTCCAGCAGCAGATGCAGACGTGCTTGGGGCGGGCTGGGAGGCTAGTTCCATGAACACTTCCGACACGTAACACGTGTCAGCGGTGCTCACGACGCCCACACCCACGTACTGGAACCCCGGATCTATGAGATTTGCGTAGTGACCCGGCGACTGGATGAGCGCCTGGGCGATCGAACCCGTGTCGGGTCCCTTGCCGACGTTCTCGCCGAGGCGGTACCAGTCGGCCGACACACCGTCGGGAAGGTTGGAGTGGAAGATCGAGCCGGCGTCGGCCATGGTCTGGGCCCAGCCGGATGCCTTGCCCGCGAGGCCGCCGTCCCACTCGAGCGGCGGGAGTCCCTGGCCGGCGCGCACGCTGTTCGCGCTGCCGACGAAGCCACCGGCCGAGCAGTCCAGGGCGTGGGCCGCGGTCGGCGCGATCGCAACGAGAGTGGCCGACGACAACGCGAGCGTGATCGCGAGCAGCATGCGTCGCATCGAGCCTCCCTTTCATCCCGAGCCCCACAGGTGGGGCGTGCTCCCTGACCCATGGGGCATCGGCGGTTCCGCTACGGGGCTTGAGCGGGATTCCCCGACCGCCCGTCGGTTGGGCATTTGTTGTGTTGCCGGCAGCCGGTGGCATCGGCGGAGCCGCTGGGCTAAGCCCTTGCCCGTGAACCTCGCCGTTCCGCTGCTCCACACCGCCGAGACAAGACCCGACGCCGTCGCCCTGCGCGTCGACGGGGCTTCCGTCACCTTCGGGGCCCTGCACGCCCGCGTCGCTCGGGTCGCGGCCGGGATCGCCGCCGCCGCCGTGGAGCCGGGCGATCGCGTCGCGTTCGCGCTGGGCAACGGTGTCGATTTCGTCGTCGCCTACCTCGCGGTGCTCATGGCCGGCGCGGTGGCGGTCCCGCTGAACCCGACGTCGCCGGCGCCGGAGCTCGAGCGGGAGCTCGCGTCCGGCACCCCGAAGCTGCGCCTCGGCGCGCTCGCCGGTGCCACCGGTCTCGATGCGCTCGAGGGCGCGGCCGAGTCCACTCCGGTCGATCGCACCGACGCCGACCTCGCCGCGCTGCTCTTCACCGCGGGCACCGCGGGTGCGCCCAAGGCGGCGATGCTCACCCACGGCAACCTGCGCAGCAACATCGAACAGGTGCAGGGCCATCCGGGCCTCGCCATCCGGCCCGACGATGTGGGACTCGGTGTCCTGCCGCTCTTCCACGTCTTCGGGCTCAACGTCGTGCTCGGCACCTCGCTCGCGGCCGGCGCCACCACGGTGCTCACGGGCGAGTTCCACGCAGCCGCGACCGCAGCGCTGGTGGCCGACGAGCACGTCACGGTCGTGGCCGGGGTGCCGTCGATGTTCGCGGCGTGGCTCGCGCTCGCGCCCGGTGCCGACGCGTCGTTCGCAGGCGTGCGGCTCGCGGTCTCGGGTGCGTCGGCGCTCTCCGAAGACGTCGCGCGCGGCTTCCGCGAGCGTTTCGGCGTCGCGGTCCGCGAGGGTTACGGCCTCACCGAGGCTTCGCCGATCGTCACGACCACGGCCGTCGACGACGTGCTGCGTCCCGGTTCGATCGGTCCTCCGCTCCCGGGTGTCGACGTGCGCCTGGTCGATGCCGACGGCGACGACGTGCTCGCCGGTGACCCGGGTGAGATCTGGGTGCGCGGCCCCAACGTCTTCCCCGGCTACTGGAACGACGACACCACGACCGCACGGGTCCTCACCCCCGACGGCTGGCTCCGGACGGGCGACATCGCAGTGTCCGACGACGACGGGTGCCTCTCCCTCGTCGACCGGGCGAAGGACCTCGTCATCGTGTCGGGGTTCAACGTCTATCCGGCCGAGGTCGAGTCGGTGCTGGCGGAGCACCCCGAGGTCGCCGAGGTCGCGGTCGTCGGTGTCGACGACGACCGCACCGGTGAGGCGCTGGTCGCGTACGTCGTGTCGGTCTCGGGGCGGTCGCTCAGCGAGTCGACGTTGCGCGCCTTCGTCGCGGCGCGCCTCGCCCGGTACAAGGTCCCGGCCTCGTTCGAGATCGTCGCGTCGCTTCCCCGAAACTCGTTGGGCAAACTCATGCGCCGCGCCCTCGGAGGTGCGCCGCGGTCAGGCGGCGGGGGCGGCGCGGGGCACGGGTGAGCGGGCTGTCGAGACGCTGACGAGGAACCCGGCGTAGATCACGCTGATGCCGATCGCAAGCGAGAGCGCGAACGCCTCGTCGTGCCCGAAGATCCCCTGCACGAGTCCGCCGCTCGACAACACGATGGTGCCCAGCGCGATCAGTGCGTTCGCGGCGGCGAGCCGGGCCATGCCGGGTTCGTCGCGCCGGCGCACGAACCGGATCGCCGACCACACCGCGCCACCGATGATCACGATCGCGGCCACACCGCTGCCGACCGCGGCGAGCACACGGGGAAAGACGCCGAAGACCTCCCTGCCGACGGGGATGGCGAGGCTCCCGGCCACCGGGTCCATCGGCGCGGTGAGCAGCACCCCGGCTGCGAGTCCGGTGAGCAGCACCAGACCCCACTGCACGCGGCGACCCGCGGTCGCGCCGGCCAGGAGGTAGACCGTCCCGAGCGCGAGCCAGGGCACGTTCAGGATCGCACCGAAGAGGTAGAACACCCGAAAGGTCCCGTTGTCCCAGCCGGTCGTCGTGCCGAGCGCGAGGGCGACGGCGGCGAGGGCGAACATCGCCAGCGCGATCGTCCACGCCATCTCGTGCGGCCTGCGGTTCCGGGTGTAACGGACCAGCGTCGCCTGTGCGAAGAGCGTCGCCACTGCCGTGGCACAGAAGGCGAGTGCGGACACCATGACCGCTCCGACGCTACCTGCAGCACCGCTCGGGCCGGGCAGCGGCCCGATTCCCCGCGTTCGTCCCGGAGCACTTTGTGACCTTGTGCACAAGCTCGGGATACGATGGTTCCCCGGTCCCGACCTGCGGGGCCCGGCCCAGGAAGGGGACACGTGGCCGACCGAGCGGGGCAACGCCGCATCCCCGAGGCCACGGTCGCGCGACTCCCCATCTACTACCGAGCCCTGCTCGAGACGGCCGAAGCCGGGGTCAGCACGATCTCCTCGGAACGTCTCGCGACCCTCGCGGGTGTGAACGCGGCCAAGGTACGCAAGGACCTCTCCTACCTGGGCTCCTACGGCACCCGGGGGGTCGGCTACGAGGTCGACCACCTCGTGCACGAGATCTCCCGCGAGCTCGGGCTCACCCAGGACTGGCCGGTCGTGATCGTCGGGATCGGCAACCTCGGCCACGCCCTCGCCAACTACCGCGGGTTCGGCGCACGGGGCTTCCGGGTCGCCGCACTCGTCGACGCCGACCCCGGGAAGGTGGAGCGCAAGGTCGCCGGCCTGCAGGTCGACGGCCTCGACGACCTGGCCGACGTCGTTGCGGCGCGTGACGTCTCGATCGGGATCATCGCCACTCCGGCGAGCGCCGCCCAGGAGGTCGCCGATCGTCTGGTCGAGGCCGGAGTCCGGTCCATCCTCAACTTCGCGCCCGCAGTGGTGTCGGTGCCCGACGGCGTGTCGCTGCGCAAGGTCGACCTTGCCATCGAGCTCCAGATCCTCAGCTTCTACCAGTCACGCCAGGCCGATCTCGGTGCGGCGGCCCAACCGGCAGTGAGGGAGGCGCAGGGGTGAGCGAACCGCGGGCTTCCATCGCGGGCTACCCGGTGAACCTCGTCGTGCGCGACCGCCGGTGTGTCGTGGTCGGGGCCGGGCGGATCGCCGCCCGCAAGATCGAGGGCCTGTTCACGGCCGGGGCCCGTGTCCACGTCGTCGCACCCGATCTCGGCGAGGAGGTCAGCGCCTGGGCCGAGGCCGGAACCGTGACCGTCTCGGAGCGAGCCTTCGAGGCCGCCGATCTCGACGACGCCTGGCTCGCCACCACCGCCACGGGTGTCCCCACCGTCGACCGGGCGGTCTTCGAGGCCGGTGAATCCCGCCACGTGTGGGTGAACTCGGCCGACGACCCGGCCAAGTGCTCGTTCACCCTCATGTCGGTGGTCCGCCAGGGCGATCTGGTCGTCGCGATCGGCAGCAACGGCCGGAGTCCGGCACTGGCCACCTACCTGCGCGACCATGTGCGCAGCGAGATGGGCCCGGAATGGTCCGCCCTGCTCGAGCTGTTGTCCGAAGCCCGCGAGGAGATGCGGGCCGGGGGTCGTTCGAGTGAGACGGCCGATTGGCGACGGGCCCTGGATTCCGGCATTCTCGACCTCGTCCGCGAGGGTCGTGACGTAGAGGCCAAGGAGTTGCTGCGGTCGTGTCTGTGATCGTCGTGGGACTCAATCACCGCACGGCACCCGTCGAGGTGCTCGAGCGTGTCACGGTGCCGTCGTCGCAGCTCGTGAAAGCACTCGACGCGCTCGCGTGCAGCGAGAACCTCGCCGAGGTCGTCGTGCTCTCCACGTGCAACCGGATCGAGGTCTACGCGCGCGCCACGCTGTTCCACCCGGCCGTGCAAGACGTCGTCGAGTTCCTCGCCGACCAGTCGTCGCTCTCGCCCGACGATCTCGCCGACCACGTCTACACGTACTACGACGACGCCGCGATCGCGCACCTCTTCGGGGTCGCGGCCGGCGTCGACTCGATGATCGTGGGAGAAGGTGAGATCCTCGGTCAGGTGCGCGAAGCGTGGCTGATCGCGGAGGCCGAGGGACGTGCCGGCTCGATGCTGCCGCGCATTTTCCGC
>JBBQMI010000141.1:0-5747 GCA_038328825.1 Acidimicrobiia bacterium
TCCGACATGGGCGCACTGCTGAAGATGGCCCGCCGAGGTCGTTCGTTCCTGGTCGGAACGGGGAACAACCGGATGAGTCCCATCCACGGCCGAGACCTGGCCGGGATCTGCGTCGACATCGCCGAAGGCGACGAGCTCGAGGTGGAGGTTGGAGGCCCCGAGGTCATGACCCAACGGGAGGCCGCGCGGTTGGCCTTCGATGTCGTGGGCAAGAAACCAAAGATCACCGTGATTCCCCTGGGCCTGGCCCGAGGTCTGGTGAGGGGCCTCAGCCTGGTCTCGAAGCAGTTCGGCGACCTGGCCGAGTTCATCGTTGTCGCCGGCGAGATCGACGGCGTGGGCCCACCGCTGGGCACCACCACGCTTCGCACCTACTTCGAACGGCTCGCTGCGGACGACCCGAACGCCTAGCTCCACCCGCGCCGGCCCGCCACCGCGGTCAATCGCCGCCTGAGGACTCCCGACTCGGCGCCGTGACGTCGAGGTGTAGTGAGTGCTTGCCGCCCGTGATTACGTAGTCCGTGGCGTCGAACGGCACCTGCGCCCACGGCGAGTCGATACGGGGGTAGTCGGCGATCGGTTGATCGGTGCCGCTGACCATGAGTGGCTTGTCCCACCCGAACGTGATCGGGCCTTGCGAGGGTGACGTCCAGTCGACATCGAACCCGGTCGAGTTGACCTCGGGATCACCGAGCGGGCGCACCACCGGCTGGTTCGCCGTGATCGCCTGCTGGAAGTCGGCGAAGGTTCCATCGCCGTCCTTCGCTCCGTATCCGGTTTTCCACACGTTGTTGGGTCCCCCGTTGGCCCACCACACGTACGGCAGCTTCAACCCGTTGGTGTCGAACGTGGAGTCGTAGGTGACCCACGACGGGGTGCGCCACGAGTACAACGCGAGGTACTCGTCGCCCAGACGGGCGAAGGTCCAGTTGTCGGCCCGCACGACCTCGTCGAACTTCTCCTGCGGCAAGTACGCGTGGGTGTACTCCTGGTACGAACCCGTCAGCGCGTCCTTGCTCTCGAACAGCGGCGCGTAGATCGAGATGTTGACGTTGCGCATCTGGACGCTTCGGGGCAGCGACGCGCTGCCGGTCCAGTCGTCGGAGTTCTCGTGCCACGACACGCCGGCTTTGGTCGGAGATCCCGGGTGGGTCGTGAAGACCTGTGCCTCGGGTGAGAAGGTTGCCTGCCACACGTGGTGCTGTTGGCTGGCCTGGCCCTTTCGAAAATCCTGCGCCGTGGACAGCATCGCCCCGTCGCTTCGCCACGTGTAGGTGTTGGCCTCTGAGAGCAGACCGAGGTTGAGCTTCGGTGCCAGACTCCGTGCCAGATTGCGGAGTGTGTCGGGCGAGGCGGCCTTCACGATCGGCTCGAACGACCTGAAGGGACTGAACTGCTCTTCCTGCCACATCTTGTACTTGGTCATCTCGCTGGTGGACTCGACGACGGTCTGCCATGGCGTGAGGGCCCCCATGCCCCACCACAACATGAGGTTGGCGGGGTCGTCGAAGGCCAGCCCCTGCGGCCGGGGCGGGTTTTTCGACACCGCGGCGAGCGGGTCGAGCTTCAGGCTGTGGCGTGCCGTCTCCACGACCCCTCCAGCGTCGCCCTTGGGCGGGGCCGCGCCACTGTCGGCCACGATGTCGCCGAGTACGGCCGGCGGTCGGTACTTCGTCGCGGCGGCGAGGAACACAGCGTCCAGCGCCGACTGGTACGGCAGATCGCTCTCATCGAGTACAAGTTTCGACAGGTCCCACGTGTCCTCGTCGAGCGCGGTCATCTTGTCCTTCTTGTAGGTCCGGCCGTGCGTTGCCCCGAAGGCCCCGTCGAAGGTGTGTGAAGCCAGGTCGTAGAGCGCCAGATCGGAGGCGATCGCGCCCCGCGTCGCGACGTCGTCGTCATCCGCGAACTCGGCCAACGCGAGCGTCGCCAGCAGGTCCTCCCGGTAGTAGACGTTGGAGTACCACTCGCTGAAGCCGTACCGGGCGCGTTGCTCGACCCACTTCTCGATCAGGGGCCGAGCGTGATCGGCATGTTGCGAACCCGTCTTGCCGTCGTTCGTGAACGTCGCGTCCGGGAACTCCTCACCGGCCAGGAACTCGATGGCGTGGTAGAGGATCTGGTGGTTCTCCGACCAGTACCACCGCTCGTCAACGGTGTTCGCGGGCTGCGGCTCGTCGTACCAGTACTTGAAGCCGATCATCAGTCCCTTGATGTGATCGGCCGTTGCCGGATCGAGACGTTCGCCGTGGTCGGACCGGAACCACAGGTTGAACAACGCCACGAGGTCGAAGTCGGTCGTGTCGCTGAACGCGGCGATCCGTCCGGTGATGGTGCCGAGGTCGTCGACCGTCAGCGCGGGAGTCGACTTCGGATCGGATGCGAGTCGAGCAACCGCTCTCCAGACCTTGTCGCGACTCGCATCGGCGGCGACCTCGGCCGATGCGGCCGTCGCGAGATACGCCTCGGCACGTTTCGCGAAGCCCGTGGACCTCGCCGCCGTCCCCTTCGCGGTCGGCGCCTTCGACGACTTCTCGTCCTTGCCCGAACTACAGCCGACCGCGACCACAGCCCCCAGCGTCACCACGACCAAAGCGTTTCGTAGTCCTCGTCCCATTGGCCCACCTAGCCTCGCTCGGGGTCCGGACGGTATCTCATGCCTGATGGACGCCGCGGACGGCGGGGAACGGGCAGTTCACACGCGGGCGATCCCCGGGGATGGAGAAGGGCCCGGTCGCGAACTGCGCACTAGGTTCGGCGGCTTCAGCACAGAACGTGGGGGTACGAGATGGCATTGCAGGTCGTCGGGGCCGGCGTCGGCCGCACCGGTACGCACTCCTTGAAGGTCGCGCTGGAGCAACTCCTCGGCGGTAGCTGTCACCACATGGTCGAGTGCTTCGGCCGTCCGGACCAGATTGCCGGCTTCACCGCCGCGTTCGACGGCGAGCAAGTCGACTGGTCGGCGTTGCTGGGGGGCTTCGCGGCCATGGTCGACTTTCCCGGGTCGATGTTCTGGCGCGAAATCGCGGCAGCGAACCCGGACGCCCCGATCCTGCTTTCCGCGCGCGACGCCGAGGGTTGGTACACGAGCGCGACGAACACGATCTTCCTGTCGTTCGACCACGCGCCCCCCGAACTGCGACCGTGGATGTTGGCGGTGCGCAGGGGACTGCATGATCGGTTCAGCGACGACTTCCAGAACAAGGACGCGATGATCGCCGCGTACGAGCGCCACAACGCGGAAGTGCGCGCCGAGGTACCGCCAGACCGGCTCATCGACTGGAAGCCGTCTGACGGCTGGGATCCAATCTGCGCGGCGCTGAACGTTCCGGTGCCCGACGAGCCGTTCCCGGTGACGAACACCACCACCGAGTTCCGAGAGATGATCGGCGCGCCGCCGCTGCCGTAGTGCCAATCCTCTTCGGGTTCTCTGCCCGACGTCCTCACCACCGGACGCCCGCGGGCCACTCGCGCTGGTCCTCGCCGGGTGCACTGCCCCAGGGTCGGCGGCGTGAGCGGAACCCGCAGCGATCGGTGCCGCCTGCCACACTATTGACATACTCTATGCCGATTTCTACGATGGTGCGGTGAGCAAGGAGTCGGCGGCACGGGATGCAGGTGGGTTAGCGCTCGATGGGCGTTCGCGGCGCTCAGACCGGACTCGACAGCTCGTTGTCGGGACGTTCCTCGATTTGCTCGTGGAGGGTGAGCCCCAGCCGACGGCGTTGCAGGTGTCGGAACGTTGCGGGGTTTCGATGCGGTCGATCTTCCGCCTCTTCGACGACGTGGAGGCGATGCACGCGGCGGCGGTCGTCACGCAGATCGATCGGGTCGCCCATCTCGTCGTCGCACTCGAGCCGACCGGCTCGCTCGACCGGCGCATCAAGGTCGTCGTCGACGGCCGGGCGCGACTGTTCGAGGCGATCTCGCCGATCAGGCGGATGGCGGTGCGCTTGGCACCGACGTCGAGACCGATCCGGGCCGACTTGGATGTGGCGAACGAGTTCTTCCGGGACCAATTGGCGGAGATGTTCGCTCTCGAGTTGGCAGATCTCTCGCCGGAGCGACGCGCCACCATGCTCGACACGCTCGATCTGGCGACGAGCTGGGAGACATGGGAACGGCTACGCAGCATCCAGGACGCCTCTGAACGGCGCGCTCGTCGAATCGTGTCGGACCTGGTTCGACAGACCCTCATCTCAGCAGCATCGTCCTGACGGCAAGTGACCGCGGAGTTCATCACCGCCAACCCTGTCCCGACCCCGACCACTGGAGCCCGCTCGTGAGCATCATCCCCAATCCTGATCAGTTCATGGACTACGTCAATTCAGATCTCGATGGCGAGGTCGTGATGGTCAACCTGTTGAAGTTCAAACCCGCGGCCGAGTCCGGCGACGGATCGGGCGCCGATGCGTACGGCCGGTACGGCGACGCGGTGGTCAACATGATCGAGGAGCAGGGCGGCACCGTGCAATGGCTGGGGCAGGCCCGTCATGTGTTCATCGGCGACCCGATCGCGGATGATTGGGACGCGGTTGCGTTGGTGTCGTACCCGAGCCGGCAGGCGTTCATCGACATGGTGTCGACCCCGAAGTACAACGAAGCGCACACCCACCGCGAGGACGGCCTCGAACGTACCGTGGTCCTTGCCTGCGCCCCCACCGCGCGGAAGGCGAAGGACTAACGACATGGCGCACCGGATGGTCCGGCTCGGCAAGATCAACTTCGTGGTCGCCGATCTCGACGAGAGCGTCGGTTTCTGGCGCGACATCTTCGGAGCCCCCAACCGGTTCTCACGACGCCCTTCGACCACGTCGTGAGTCTCTGCGATCGGGTCCGGGAGGTGTGTCCTGAGTTCCCGAGTGCTCCCCGGATCACGCATTCGAGCATGCCGGATCCGTCGGCCGTGGGTACGAGCGACGCGCAGACGTATCCGGCGTTCGAACGTGCCGCCGACGAGATCGAGATCCGCCTGCGGTTCCTGCTGGCGAGGATCGAGCAGGGCCTGACCCAGGAGGTATCGCGCTCATGACCGACGAGTTCGTCAGCGTTCGTTCCATGGTCGACGACATCGTCGCCGGGACCGGAGGTTCGCAGGTCCTCATCGACGATCGGTCCGGCAACCCCATCGAGTTGTTCCAACCGGCGACGGCCTCACCGAGCGGGTGAGCGACCCGAACGCCGACGATGCCGCACGCCCGACCGCGACACTGCTCACCGTCGCCCGCGAATGGGGCCGGATCGGATGCATCGGCTTCGGTGGCCCACCGACCCACATCGCCCTGCTGAGGGACCTGTGTGTCGACCGGAACGGGTGGCTCGGCGCCGACGACTTCGAAGACGCGGTCGCCGCGTGCAACCTCCTCCCCGGACCGGCCTCCACCCAACTCGCGATCTACTGCGCGCGACGCGTCGGCGGTCGTCTCGGCGCGATCGTCGGGGGAATCGCCTTCATCGTTCCCGGCCTCGCGCTGATCCTGGCGCTCGCCGCGCTGTTCTTGGCCGGATCGCCACCCACCTGGGTCCGGGGCGCCGGTGCCGGTGCCGGAGCGGCAGTCGCCGCAGTGGCGGTGCACGCGGGAGCTGGACTCCTCCCGGCGAGCTGGCGCCGTGCGCAGCAGACGGCCCGATTCCGCTGGGTCGGCTACCTCGCCGCGGGTGCCGTCGCGGCCGCGACACTCGGACCGTGGTTGGTGATCGTCCTGCTCGGCTGCGGTGCCGTAGAACTCACCGGTCGGCGCGCCGGG
>JBBQMI010000142.1:0-5729 GCA_038328825.1 Acidimicrobiia bacterium
TTGCAGCGTTGACCGCGCGCGGTGTGGTCTTCCACCGCTACGACGGGATGGAGCAGGACGACGCCGGTATCTGGACCGCGCCCGGCGGCGCGCGCGTCGCCTGGTTTCCCGACCCTGAGGGCAACACGCTCTCGGTCAGCCAGGCCCCACCTGCCTGAGCCGCTGGTCAACCCGAGCAGGCGACTACTGGCGGTACTTCTCCACAGTCTCGCTGTCGCGGACCTCGGCGGCGTCGGGATCCTGGCCGAACTCGGCGCGGGCTCGTCGCTGACGCAGCAGGTCCCAGCACTGGTCGAGCGCGACCTCGGCCTTCTGCAGCTCGGCCTTCTCGTCGTCGCTGAGCGTGCGCTTCGCCTCCGCCTGGCGGAGCTCGTGCTCGCGCGCCGCGAGCTCGTTGATGTGGGAGAGGACCTCTGCGTCGTTCATGACTCCTTCTCGGGCGTAGGTCCGGCGGTGGGGGTGGCTCCGGTCGGCGGCTCGCGCAGCATCGCCGACCGGTAGTACCGCATCTCTTCGATCGACTCCCGGATGTCGTCGAGTGCCCGGTGGCTCTCGGCCTTGTCGGGTCGACCCTTGTAGACGGCCGGGTACCAGCGGCGACACAGCTCCTTGAACGACGACACGTCGATGCTGCGGTAGTGCAGGTACTGGTCCACAGCCGGGAGGTACTGGTCGAGGAAGCGACGGTCGACGCCGATCGAGTTGCCGCAGAGCGGCGCCGTGCCCGGCTTCGGCACGTGGCGGGCGAGGTACTCGAGCACCTGGGCACCCGCGGCGTCGAGCGAGAGCGTCGACGCCTCGATCGCCGGGAGGAGCCCGCTGCGGGTGTGCATCTTGCGGACGAAGTCGTCCATCTCAGCGATCGCCGCGGGGGGTTGGTGCACGACGAGATCCACGCCTTCGTCGACGATCTCGAGCTCCGAATCGGTGATGAGCACCGCGATCTCGACGATCGTGTGGCGGCTGACGTCGAGGCCGGTCATCTCGAGATCGATCCAGACCAGAGGATCGAAGGAGATCGGATCATCAGCCACGGCCGCACGCTACTAACCTCACCCGCCGTGCGTGACGAGGGGCCCGTGCTGACGGGACCACGTGTGTTCCTGCGGCCTTTGCGCAGCTCCGACCATGCTTCGTGGCGTGCCGTGCGGGAACGCAGCCGCGACTGGCTCGAGCCGTGGGAGCCCCTACCCGAGCCCGGGAGTCCCGATCCGATCACCGATCTCGACGCCTTCCGCGCCCGATGCGGTGCGTGGGACCGCCAACGTCATTTCGACTCCGCCTACGGCTTCGGTCTCTTTCGTCGCGACGGGACCTTCGCCGGCGAGGTCAGCCTCGGGAGCGTGCAGCGGGGCCCGTTCCAGGCCGCGTTCATCGGGTACTGGGTCGACAGGGAGCACGCGGGTCAGGGGTTCGTGCCCGAAGGCGTTGCGCTCCTCATGCGCTACGGGTTCGACGAGCTCGGGTTGCACCGACTCGAGGCGTCGATCGTGCCCCGCAACGTGGCGAGCCGTCGCGTCGCCGAGAAGCTCGGCCTGCGCGACGAAGGCACCGCGCTGCGCTTCCTGCAGATCCGGGGCGTCTACGAGGACCACGTCCGCTACGCGATCACCGCCGAGGAGTGGCAGGCCCGCCGCGCCGAGCTCGAAGCCCGCTTCCTGAGCTAGTCAGACGTCGAGCCAGCCCTGGCGGAGGGACCAGACCTGGCGGCGCAGCTCGACCCCGAGGTGGTCGTCGAACGACGTCGCCCAGGGGGCCTCGCGCAGGCTCGCCTTCGTCTCGGCGACGAGTGCTTCCGGCGTCGGCGTGGCGCGGGCGGCGAACGCGACGCTCGTGTCGATCAGTTGGTCGTCGGGGACGCACTGCCATGCGAGGCCGCGCGCGAACGCCTGCTGACCGTCGAGCCGTTCGCGGAACAACACCAACGCGGCCGCGACCTGCGGGCCGACCGCGCGTTCGAGGAGCCACGTGTGCCCGCCGCCCGGGTGGAGGCCGATGGTGAGGAAGCGGGCGTCGAAGCGCGCGCTCGCTCCGGCGATCCGCACGTCGCACGCGAGCGCAAGGTTGAAACCGGCGCCGACCGCGGGTCCGTTCACGGCCGCGACCGTCGGGAGCGGCGAGTTGAGGACGCGCAGGAAGCCGTCGTAGATGTCGCGCACCGCCGCCGGGTCGTTGTCTTCCCGCTCGGTGTCGGCGAGGGCGGTGAGCGCCGCGAGATCGGCGCCCGCGCAGAACGCGGGTGCCATCCCCGTGATCACGACGGCGCCGGTGTCGTCGTCGGCTTCGAGCGTGTCGAAAGCCGCGACGATGTCGGCGACGAGCGCGGGGGTGAGCGCGTTGCGGCGCTCGGGCTCGTCAAGGGTGAGCACGGCCACCCGGTCCCGGTGTTCCACGTGCAGGGTCACGGCCGCGTCCTCACGGATCGCTCCGGACGATCGCGGGCGAGTGCCGGAAGAACGTCTCGGCGTCGCGCTCGTAGCGGTACGAGGGCTGGTTTTCGCCGATGACCCGCTCGAGTCGCAGGCCCCGTGCGAACGCGTCGACGGTGCCGACCGTCGTGTACTTGTACTGGTACCCTGTCCGCTTGAAGCGTCGGTTGTCGACGCCCCGGCCGGAGCGCAGCAGGCTGAGCATCTCGGGCGGGAGGTCGATGACCCGGGTCATGCGCAGCGGTTCCACCGCCCAGTTCGTGAGCAACGGCGGCAGCGGGATGCGGGGCTTTCCGACGATCGCGCACACCTCGCTCCACGGGATGGTGCCGTCGCCGCCGATGTTGTAGACGCCGGGGACGTCGTTCGTGGTCGCGAACAGCAGCGCACCCTCCACATCGTCTTCGTGGGTGAACTGGAACCGCGGGTCGAACCCGAAGATCTCGGGGACCGCCGCCATGCGCAGCGCCTTCGAGAACACCGTGTCGATGTCGTCGCCGAGCACGTTGGAGAACCGCAGCTTGCTGACCGTGACGTGCGGGTTGTCCTCGGCGAAGTCGCGCAGGAAGCCCGCCGCTTCGATCAGCGAGCGTTCGACCTCGGTGCGGGGCGAGCTCGTGCGGCCTATCTCCTCCCGGAACGAGTACGGGTCCTTGAAGTTCGCGCCGTAGACGAGCGTCGAGCTCTTGACCACGACCTTGCGCACCGGGCTCCCCGCCGCGCCCGCGGCCGCGAGCAGGTTCATGGTGCCGATCACGTTGATCTCGTGCAGCGCCCGTCCGGTGCTCGACGTGGAGTCGACGAGCAGATGCGTGTGGAGGATCGTGTCGATCTTCGCCGCGACCACGATGCGCGAGAGGATCGAGTACGACGAGTCGGCGCGCACGAACTCGGTGTGCTCGAGCGGGAGTCGGGGCTCGGTGGTGTCGAGGCCGACGACGATCTCGACGTCGTCGCGCTGTTCGAGCTGTTGGGCGAGCCGGCTCCCCCAGAAGGTGCCGAGTCCGGTGACGAGGACGCGCATGCCGCTAGCCGAACCACACGCTGCGACGCGTGCTCAGCATGTCGTAGAGCGCGACCTGGATCTGCTCACGGATCCGTTCCGACTCCTCCATCACCCGACTGCGCGAGTAGCGCTCCTGGTCGGGTTCGGCGTCGAGGTGGATCGGCGGGAGCACCCGCAGCTTGAACTTCGCCGGGAGGTAGGTGACCAGCCCGGCCGGACCCATGAGCAGGGTGTTGGCGGTGATGGGGAAGTACGGCACGCCGAACAGCTTGGCGAGGCGTTTGCTCTTCCAGAGGATCGGCATCGACTCCTCGGCGCCGACCACCGCGATCGGTACGATCGGCACGCCCGCCCGCATCGCGATCTCGACGAATCCCCCCCGCCCGAACCGTCGCAGCTTGTAGCGGTCCCGGTAGTGCTTCCCCGTTCCTTTTGCGCCCTCCGGGAAGACGAGCACCAGCTGCTGCTCGTCGTGGAGGAGTCGATACGCGTTGTCGGGGTGCGCGGGAACGCCACCGGTGCGGCTCCAGAGGGTGCCGACGACGGGGAGCGTGCGGAAGAGGTTCTCGGCGAGGCCGTAGACCGCCCGCTGCAGCTCGACCTCGAGGCCGTGCATGATCACCGGCGCGTCGGACGGGATCGCGGCCGCGTGGTTGGCCACGATGAGCGCACCGCCGTCGGTGGGCACGTTCTCGAGGCCCTGCCACTCGGCGCGGAACCAGTAGCGGTACATCGGGTCGTAGAGCGTCCGGGCGAGGGCCCGGACCCGCTCGCTGCGGCCCCAGGCGTCGACGTCGCCTCGGCGCAGCTCAGAATCAGGAGGCTCGGGCGACACCATGGACGCTTCCAGCGGCACGGGAACGAGGGAGCGGCCGACCGTGGCGGGCGGTTCGAGCGGGTTCCCCTGCTCCGAGCGGGTGTCGTCGGCCACGAGGTTGACGACGGGTGGCTCGGGGGGCTGGGTCACTGATGAAGGAAACCGCGTCCGGGCGACGCGTGCAAGGCGGGCGGGGTGATCGGCGGCGCGGCGGGGCGCGGTGGGGCGGTCAGGCGCTCCGGCTCGCTCCGGTGATCTGCCACCCGCCCCGCGCGAAGCGGGCGCCCATGCCCGCGAGCCGGGCCAGCATGAGGACGCAGAGCGCGGCCCAGATGGCGAGGAGGCCTCCGTCGGTGACGACCACCAGCGCGGCCGCGAGCCCGAACGCCACGAGCGCACCGACCATCGCCCACGCGAGGTAGGCGGCGTCGCCGGCGCCGAGGAGGATCCCGTCGAGCACGAACACGAGCGCGTTGATCGGCTGCATCGCCGCCACGACGAGGAGGACCTGCTCGGCGAGGTCGCGTACGTCGGGATCGGTCGTGAACAGGGGGACGATCACCGGGCGCAGGAGGGCGAGCGCGACCCCGAGCACGATCCCCACGACCACGCCCCACTCGAGCATCCGGCGCGCGGCCACCTTTGCCCGGTCGGGATCGGTCGCGCCGAGGAAACGTCCGACCATCGCCTGCGCCGCGATCGCGATCGCATCGAGCGACAGCGCGAGGAACGTCCACACCTGGAATGCGATCTGGTGCGCGGCGAGCGCCACCGTTCCCACGCGCGCGGCCATCGCCGTGGCTGCGGTCAGCGCGGCGAGGAGCGCCGCGGTGCGCACCATGATCTGGCTGCCGACCCGGGCGGTGGTGCGGATGCCCGCGGCGTCGGGGCGCAACGGCGCGTCGAACCGGTGCACCGTGCGCAGCACGATCACGAGGTACGCGGTCGCGGCTCCGTACTGCGCGAGGACCGTCCCCCACGCCGAACCCGCGAGGCCGAGCCCGAGTCCGTAGACCAACACGACCTCGACGCCCAGGTTCGCGGCGTTGGCGGCCACCGCGATCACCAGCGTGGCGGTCGTGTCCTGGCGCCCGCGTTGATACCCGGCGCCGGCGAGCGCGACGAGCACCGCGGGCGAGCCGATGAGGCTGATCCGGAGGTAGGTGAGCGCGAACGGTCGCACCGCGTCGGATGCGCCCATCACATCGACGATGAGTGGGGCGCACGCGATGCCGATCACCGCGAGCCCGAGTCCGAGCCCGGTCGCCAGCCAGAGCCCGTCGACGCCGACGGCAGCGGCCCGACGTTGGTCGCCGGCGCCGATCAGGCGTGAGACCGCGCCGGTCGTGGAGTAAGCCAGGAAGTTGCAGAGGCCGAAGACGACCGTGAGCACGATGCCGGCGATCGCGAGCCCGCCGAGCTGATTCGTGCCGAGGTGTCCGACGATCGCGGTGTCGACGAGCAGGTAGAGCGGCTC
>JBBQMI010000143.1:0-5687 GCA_038328825.1 Acidimicrobiia bacterium
CGACTCGGGCGCAGCGGAGTAGTCGTACTGCAGCGTGTAGTGGAAGCTCTTCCCGAGCCCCGCGGCGCGGTACTCGACCTGCGAGCCGCGTCCGGCGTCGTCGCGACTCAGGATCGTCGCCTGCTTCACGTCACGCGCCCACTCCGGATACTGCTCGAAGTCGATGACGACCTCGAAGCACCGTTCCGGTGATGCCGCGACACTGATCCGCTCATTCGCCTGCTCGGCCACCCGATCTCCCTTCTCGTGTCCCCCGCTCGCCCGCGCCCCGCGCCACCTTGGAGCGCGCCGGCCGGGGCGCGGTGGACCCGCGTGCCGGGAACGTTCCGTGCCGAGCTGCCCACATGCCGGCAAGGCCGAGTGGGAGCATAGGGACCAGGAACCCGGCGGGGGCGCGAAACCCCGTGGCCAGGGCGATCACCACCGAGAGCGCCAGGGCGCCGAAGAGGTGCTGCTTCACGATCGTGGGCGCCGAGCCCTGCAGGAGGAAGAGGTTCGCGACCGCGACCTCGTCGCCCCGGGCGCTGCGGACGAGACCGAGTCCGAAGGCGTAGGTCCACACTCCGAGCGACGCGAGGAACAGCCCGAGCGCCACGAACACCGAGACCGGTTCCAGCGCGCTCACCCCGAGGGCGACGGGCACCGCGGTGAGCGCGAACAGCACGTCTGCCGCCCACGACACCACGATGATCCTTCTGCCTTCCACGATTGCTCCGCTCACTCGTCGAGAAGGATCCGTCGTCCGCAAGCCCGTTCGCTCCACATCACCACTTGCTCCGCTCACTCGTCGAGAAGGATCCGTCGTCCGCAGGCCCGTTCGCTCCACATGGCCCAACGGTAATGCTCAGAACGTCAGGAACGGCAACGCATCGACCGCGCCTGCGGCGACGGGCGCCAGGCGGGCCGCAAGGGTGTCGTAGGAGAAGTCGGCCACCGCGCGGTCGCGTGCCGCGGCACCCAAGCGCGCTCGGGTCGTGGCGTCGCCGAGGAGCCGGAGCAGGGCCCGACGCACGTCGGTGACCGACCGGGGATCGACCACGAGCCCGGTCTCGCCGTCGACCACGGCTTCGTGGGAACCGCCGCTGCGGCCCGCAATCGCCGCGACCCCCGACGCGGCCGCCTCGAGGAAGACGATACCGAACCCCTCGGCCTCGAGGCCGAACCACCGGTCGCGACACGCCATCGCGAAGACGTCGGCGCACGCGTAGAGCGCGGGGAGATCGGCATCGGGGACGCGACCGAGGAAGCGGACCCGTCCGCGGAGTCCGCGTCGCCGGACGCGCGCCTCGAGTCGCGACCGGTCACGACCCGTGCCGGCGATCACGAGCTGCACCGACGCTTCGAGCCCGGCCACCGCGTCGATCACGACGTCGAAGCCCTTGCGCGGCACCAGTCGGCTCGCCCCGAGCACGAGCGGCCGATCGGGATCGAGACGGAAGCGCCGTCTCACCGCGACCCGGGCGGCATCGTCGATCGGGTGGAAGCGTTCGACGTCGACCCCCGGGGGAACGACCACACCCCGCACCGGCCGACCCGCGGCGTGGACGACCTCGCGCGCCGGATACTCCCCTGCCGCGACCACGCCGTCGGCCGCGCGCAACACCGCGCGGGCCGCGAGGTTCGGGCCCGGGACCCGGCCCGGGAGCGTGATCTCCGCGCCGTGTGCGATCAGGAGGTGCGGGGCGGCCTCGAGCGACCGTCCGACCAGGCCGAGCGGGAGCCTCGGGTCGACGAAGATCGTCGCCGCACCGACCTCACGGGCCAGCGCGTCGATGCGGGCCGCCAACCCGGGACGGGGCAGCAACACCCGTTCGCGCACGCGCTCCACGCGGAACGGCTGCGCGGCGGTGTTCGATGCCGCGCCCTCGTGGGGCGTGGTGAGCACGGTCGCGTCGGGGAGTCGACGCCACAGCTCGTGCAGGTACGATTGGATCCCACCGACCTTCGGCGGGAAGTCGTTCGTCACCAGCAACGAGGCCACGGCCAACCCTAGGGCGGGTCGGGTTCGAGGTACTGCTGGGCGATCTCGGCAGCCTCATGGTCGGGTGGGGCCGCGCCTCGGGTCCGAGGGTCGATGCCACTGCGCAGGAGCACAAGACCGGTGATGGCGAAGACCGCGCCGCCCGCGAACGCCCCGCGGTAGCCGGCAACAGCCGCGATCGCGCCGAGGATGAACGCGCCGAGCCCCTGCGACAGGTCGAAGAAGCTGCTCATCGTGCCGACGACCGACGCCCGTTCGCCCTCACTCACGCCGGTGAGGGCGAGGGTCATGATCGCCGGGTACAGCAGCGACATCCCCGCCGCGAAGATGACGGTGCCGACGACGAGCCCGACGACGCTCGGCCAGGCCGCGATGACGAGCATCCCGATCGCGCCCACTCCGGTGGCCCAGGTGCCCGCGCGGACAGGACCGAGGCGGTCGGGCAGGCGCGCGCCGACGACGCGGATCACGAGGATGAGCGCGCCGTAGAGGAAGAGGATCCCGCTCGAGTCCGACAGCCCGATGTCCGACACGTAGAGCGGCACGAACGCGGCGAACCCGGCGAGGCTGACGAGACCGAGGAACAGCACGAGGCCCGGTGCGAGCGCGGAGCGGTTGATGAGCGGAGGCCGCACGCCTTCGGTGTCGTCGGTCCGCAGCGCGACCACGTCACGCGTGCTCAGACCGATCACCGCGGCGAGTGCGGCGAGGCCCGCCGATACGATCCACACCGCGTCGAAGCGGTCGTCGCCGAGGAGGGTCTCACCGAGCGCGGGCCCGAACGCGAGCCCGCCGTACACCGCGACCGACCAGTAGCTGATCGCCTCCCCCCGCCGATCGGGCGGCGCGAGGTCGGTGACGAGCGTGCCGGCCCCGACGAAGAACGCGGCCTCGCCGACACCTCCGAGCACCCGCACCGCGAGCAGCGCGGAGAAGTTCGTCGCCGGGACGTACAGCAGCGCCGACACCGAGACGATGAGCGCGCCCCCGACGATGAGGGCGCGGCGGCCGAAGCGGTCTCCGAGGCGTCCCGCGAGCGGGCGGAGCAGGATCGCGCCGACGGAGAACGCGCCGACGGCGATCCCCACTGACACGCTCCCACCGCCGAGGCTGTCCTCCACGTAGAGGGGCACGACCGGCAACAGCATGCCGAGCGCGAGGAAGTACGCCGCACCCGCGCAGATCACGAGCACGAGCCGGAGCGTCAGGAGCCGCTCGCGCGCCGCGGGTTCCGGTCCGGGCGTCGCCGGCACATCCGACATCGCCGCCGTCAGTCCGCGGCGCGGGCGTGCGCGAGCGCGTCGGCGAAGCTCGTCCGCTCCGCGATCATGCGTCGGTACTGCATGAGGTGGCGCGGTCGACTGAACGCGAGCACGCCGACGAGGCGACCCTGCCGACCGAACAGCGCGACGAACTGGCGGCTGTCGATCTCGCCGTGCGCGATCTCGAGGTCGTCGGCCGGCCCGAACCGGCCCGCGCACTGTATCTTCACGCCGTACTGGTCGGACCAGACGAACGGGACCGGTGCGAACCCTTCGACGGTTCCCCCCGCGGCCCGGCGCAGCAGGCTCTGCGCCGCGAAGACGCCCTGCTCGGCCGCGTTCGTCCAGTGCTCGAGGCGCATGACCTCGCCGTCGAACAGCGCGTTCGGCCACCGGCAGAGATCACCGGCGGCCACGACGCCCGGCGCCGCGTGCAGCGTCTCGTCACAGACCACCCCGTCGTCGAGCACGAGCCCACTCGTCTCGAGCCAGGCCGTCTCTGGCCGCACGCCCACGGCGACGAGCAACAGGTCGCACGGAATCGTCGAACCGTCGGCGAGGCGGACCCGTTCGACCCGACGGTCGCCCTCGACTGCCTCGAAGGTGACGCCGAGCCGCAGGTCGACCCCTTCCTCCACGTGCAACGCGCCGAGGCGGGCGCCGATCCGCTCGCCGACCCCGCGCACCATCGGCTGCGGCAGGGCTTCGAGCACCGTGACGCCGAGCCCGCGCTTGCGACACGTCGCCGCGACCTCCGAACCGATGAAGCCCGCGCCGATCACGACGACTCGCGCCCCGGCGTCGAGTCGCGCCCGGATGGCGAGGCAGTCGTCGAGTGTGCGCAGCGTGAAGACGCCGTCGAGAGCCGGAACCGACGGCAGCGTGCGGGGCGTCGACCCGGTCGCGATCACCAGACCGTCGAAACCGATCCTCGCTCCTCCGGTCAGTTCCACCTCGCGTGCTCCGAGGTCGAGCGCCGTTGCCTCGGTTCCGAGGCTGAGCTCGAGATCGAGGTCGTCGTACGGCTGCTTACGCAGGACGGTGCGGTCCCGCTCCCATTCCCCGGACAGCAACTCCTTGGAGAGTGGCGGCCGGTCGTAGGGCAGATGCGGCTCGGCACCGACGAGCACCAGTCGACCCGCGAAGCCCTCGTGGCGCAGGGTCTCGACGGCGCGCAGCCCCGCCAGCGACGCGCCGACGACGGCGACCGTGTTCACAGGATGACGGCGGGAGGCGAGGGTGGGTCAGCCGTCGAGCGAGATGGCCTGGGTCGGGCACAGCCGCACGGCCTCTTCGACCACAGCCCGCTTCTCCTCGGGCGGCTCTTCCTGCAGGATGTAGAGGAAGTTGTCGTCGCGCACCTCGAAGATGTCGGGCGCGATCCCCATGCACACCGCGTTGCTCTTGCACTTGTCGAAGTCGACGACGATCTTCATCCGGGAGTCCTCCTGTGCGGGTGCGCCTGAAGGGTCCGGGCGCGGCGCTACTGGTGCGCCCGCACCCTACCCGGTGATAAGAAACCTGACGTTCTCGTCATACGCGACGACCCGATCCCCGAAGGCCCGGGAGCCTGCATGTCCGAATCCAGCCTGCCGGTCGACGTGTCGGGTCGCGCGCTCGCGCTGCGTGACGTCGACCTCGACGTGTTCCTGCACCCGAAGACGATCGCCGTCATCGGCGCCTCGGAGCAGTCGCGCAAACCCAACACCGCGATGACCCGCAAGTTCGAGAAGTGGGCGGCCGATCACGGCGCCGCGTTCTACCCGGTGCACCCCGAGTACGAGACCGTGCTCGGCCACCCGGTCTACAAGTCGGTGTTCGACATCCCCGGCGACCTCGATCTCGCCATCGTCCTCACCGGCCGCGCCGTCGACACCTTCGAGCAGGTGCTCCAACGCAAGGCGAAGTTCGCGGTGATCTTCGCCGCCGGCTTCTCCGAGACGGGCAAGGAGGGCGAGAAGCTCGAGCAGCGCCTCACCGACCTCGTCGCGGCGGGCGACGTGCGCCTCCTCGGCCCGAACACCAACCTCAACGCGTTCGAGACCTTCCGTGACGACCTCGACGGGCCGTCGATCGCGCTCGTCACCCAGTCCGGCCACCAGGGCCGGCCGGTGTTCCAGGGCCAGGAGCTGGGCATCCGGCTCTCGCACTGGGCGCCAACGGGCAACGAGGTCGACCTCGAGTTCGCCGACTTCTGCCGCTACTTCGCCGACCAGCCCGAGGTCGGCGTGATCGCCTGCTACATCGAGGGCTTCAAGGACGGTCGGTCATTGATGCTCGCGGCCGACCACGCGGCCGGGCTCCAGAAGCCGATCGTGATGGTGAAGGTCGGCCGCACCGACGAGGGCCGGTCGATGGCCCAGAGCCACACCGGCCACCTCACCGGTTCCGACGCGATCACCGACGCCGTGTTCCGCGAGTTCGGCGTCACGCGCGTCGACGGG
>JBBQMI010000144.1:0-5647 GCA_038328825.1 Acidimicrobiia bacterium
GTCTCGGCTGTGATCTCGAGCACGTCGGGCACCGAGTCGCGGGCCACGACGAGGGAGTGATAGCGGGTCGCGGTGAGCGGCTCGGGCAGACCGCGAAACACTCCGTGACCCTGGTGGTGGATCTCGGAGGTCTTGCCGTGCATCACCACCGGCGCGCGCACGACCTCGCCGCCGTAGATCTGACCGATGCACTGGTGACCGAGGCACACCCCGAGCACCGGGATCCCGCGCGAGCCGAAGTCTTCGATGGCCGTGTTCGAGAGACCGGCGTCTTCGGGACGCCCGGGTCCGGGCGAGATGAGGAGCGCGTCGGGTTCGAGCGCGCGCATCTCATCGAGCGTGATGCGGTCGTGGCGGTGGACCACAGGCTCGGCGCCGAGCTCACCGAGGTACTGCACGAGGTTGTAGACGAACGAGTCGTAGTTGTCGATGACGAGCACGCGGGGTCCGGCCACGTTCGTCACGGTAGGCCACGCGCGTGATCACCGGCCGGCCGGTTATCCTCCTCGACCGTGGCCGACCCCAAGAGCAAGGTGACCAAGAGCGGCACCTAGTCGTCGGCCACCCCGGGAAAGCCCAAGCCCAAGACCAAGGGCAAGGGCAAGACCCCGGCCAAGGCCCCGAGCAAGCGCTACACGCCCCCGCCGCCCAAGGCGAAGGCGGCCAGCCCGCAGTGGGTCCCGATCACGATGTTCGCCCTGCTCGTGTGCGGCGCCGCCATCGTGATCCTCAACTACCTCGGCGTGCTGCCGGGCGAGCAGCAGAACCGCTACCTGTTCCTGGGCCTCGGCGAGATCACGCTCGGCTTCGTGTTCGCCACCCGTTACCGCTGAACGCCCCGCTGCGTGGCGGAACTACACCCCTGTCATTCCACACAGGGTTTTCCACTTCCTGTGGACAACTCGGTGGGCAGATCCGTAGAAGCCCTGGTTCTCAGTTCTGATTGGCGTCCGCCGAGACGAGCAGCATGTCTTCGCGGCAGTGCCGGGGCGCCTCGGGCTGCTCTCCGCCGGGTGCCGCCGTCATCGTCGCCTCGGATCCGCAGACGATGCAGCGGTAGCGGAAGTCGACCGGTTGGATCTCGCCCGGTTCGGGCTCCTCGGGCGGGACGAACGTGAACATGTGGATGATGCGGGCGGAGATGGAGTAAATGCTCACCGCGACGGCGAGCGCGAGCGCGACCTTGAGGATCGTCCAGATCACGCCCGCGCCCCGTCTACATCCGCTCGATGATCGTGGCGTTGGCCATGCCGCCACCCTCGCACATCGTCTGCAGCCCGAACCGGGCACCGGTTCGCTCCATCTCGCTGACGAGGGTCGTCATCAGCCGTGCGCCCGAGCACCCGAGGGGGTGACCCAGCGCGATCGCGCCACCGTGCACGTGGACCTTCGACATGTCGGGGTGGTGCTCCTTCTGCCACGCGAGCACGACCGGAGCGAACGCCTCGTTGATCTCCACGAGGTCGATCTGGTCGAGCGTCATCTTCGCCCGCTCGAGCACCTTCGTGGTCGACGGGATCGGGCCGGTGAGCATCAGGACCGGGTCGACACCGGCGAGCGCGAACGTGTGGAAACGGGCCCGGGGCGTGAGGCCGAGCTCGTTGGCCTTCTCCTCGCTCATGATGAGCACCGCAGCCGAGCCGTCGGTGATCTGCGAGGAGTTCGCGGCGGTGACCACACCGTCGGGCTTGAACGCCGGCTTCAGCTTCGCCAGCGTCTCCATCGACGAGTCGGGGCGGATGCCTTCGTCGCGCGTGACGAGCTGCTCGGTGCCGTCTTCGCCGGTGACGGTGATCGGCACGATCTCGCGCTCGAAGCGCCCTTCGTCGGTGGCCTTCGCGGCGCGCTTGTGCGACTCGACCGAGAAGCGGTCGTTGTCTTCACGGCTGATGTTCCACTTCTCGGAGATCAGCTCGGCCGAGATGCCTTGGGGAACCAGGTTCGGATACCGCTCCGTCATCTTCGGACCGAACGGGAACCCGTGGCCGGTCATCGACGCGCCCATCGGCACGCGGGTCATGTTCTCGACCCCTGCTGCGATCACGACGTCGTACGCGCCGGCCATCACACCCTGGGCCGCGAAGTGGGCTGCCTGCTGCGACGAGCCGCACTGGCGGTCGATCGTGGTGCCGACGGTCGTCTCGGGGAATCCGGCCGCGAGCGCGGCGTTGCGCCCGATGTTCACGCCCTGCTCGCCCACCTGCATCACACAACCCATGAGGACGTCTTCGACGAGCGCGGGGTCGAGGTCGTTGCGCTCGACGATGGCGCGCAGCGTGTGCGCCGCGAGATCGACGGGATGGACGTCTTTCAACGTGCCGTTGCGGCGTCCGAGGGGGGTGCGGATCGCGTCCACGATGACGGCGGTGGGCATGAGGTGCCTCCTGAGGCGTTGCTGGTGCGGGCCCGTTCCCGGCCTCAACTAGACCGTTCGGTCAAGAGTCTCGGCGGTGGAGCACTGCGGGGTCAAACACGTGCCTCAGGCGGAAAAGTCCCGGTACCCGTTGGATAAGGTCCCGCCGTGCCCAGAGACATGGAACGCTCACTCGGTGACGGCGGTATGGCCCTCCTCGGCCTGCTCGGGGTCAGCTTCGACGCCTACGGCGAGGGCTGGGCCACCGCGACCTGGAACCCGACCGATCTGGCGTGCAACCCGCTCGGACCCGTCCACGGCGGGGTCTATGGGGTGATCCACGACGCCGCCATGAACTTCGCCACCACCGCCGCCCTCGAGAAGGGCGACCGGGCGATGACCCTCGACCTCGCGTACGCCACGATGCGCCCGGCCCAGGCCGGCGACGCCCTCACGGTGCGGGGCGAGACCGTGCGGGTCTCCCGCCAGGTCGCCTACCTCGAGTCGACCGTCCGCGACGCCGCCGGCGAGTTGATCTCGAAGGGGACCGCGACGTTCATCCTGCGGCGCAAGGAGGCGTGATGGCGGGCTCGCCGGCAGGCAAGGTCACTGTGATCGGCGGCGGGATCATGGGCGCGGGGATCGCGTTCGTCGCGCGGGTCGCGGGGTTCCCGGTGACGATCGTGGAGTCGGAGGAGCGTTTCGTCGCCGGCGCGCGGGAGCGGGTCGAGCACTACGAGGCCCGGGCCCGCAAGCGTGACGACGCGCTCGCCGAGCTCGCCGCTTTCGATGTGACCACCGATCTCGCGGCAGCCGTGGCCGGCGCCGACATCGTCGTCGAGGCAATCTCGGAAGACCTCGAGCTCAAACGCTCGGTGTGGGCCGCGGTCGGCGCGGCCGCCACCGACGACGCTGTGCTCGCGTCGAACACGAGCGGCCTGCCGATCCAGGTGCTCGGTGCTGCGGCCGCTCGCCCGGCGCAGGTGGTCGGGTTGCACTTCTTCAACCCCGTGCCCGCGATGAGCCTCGTCGAGGTGATCCGCGCACCGGAGACGACCGACGACACCGTGACGCGCGCCCTCGCGTTCTGCGCCGCGCTCGGCAAGAAGACGATCGAGGTGCGTGACCTCCCCGGGTTCGTCACGACCCGCCTCGGGGTGCTGCTGATGTGCGAGGCCATGCGCGTGCTCCAGGAGGGCGTGGCCAGCGCGGCCGACATCGACACCGGGATGGAGCTCGGGTACAACCATCCGGTCGGTCCGCTCGCGCTCGCCGACCGCATCGGTCTCGACACGCTGCTACTCATCCTCGACGACCTGCGGATCGCGTACGGCGACGGGTTCCGGGCGCCGCCACTGCTCCGACAGCTCGTGTCCGCCGGGAACCTCGGGCGCAAGAGCGGACGCGGCTTCTACGACTACTCCTGAGCGCTCCCGGCGAGCAGTTCCGCCTCGGAGGCGATCTGCGGCACGAGCGGGAGGGTGAACGAGAACGTCGATCCCTCCCCGGGAGCGCTCTCCACGATGAGCTCGCCGCCGAGGAGCTCCACGAACCGGGCGACGATCGCGAGGCCGATGCCGGTGCCGCGTCCGGCGCCGGAGTCGTCGCGCACCCGGTAGAAGCGTTCGAAGATCCGCTCGTGCTCCTCTGACGCAATACCGATTCCGTCGTCGCGCACCGAGACCACCGCGCGGTCGCTCTCGGTCCGGGCGACGACGCGGATGGCAGATCCCTCGGCTGAGAAGTTCGCGGCGTTGGTCAACAGGTTGCCGAGCACGTGCGCAAACGCGTCGCCGTCGACCAGCGCGACGATCCCCTCGTCGGCCTCGATGTGGACGTCGTGTCCCTCGAGCACCGGCGCCATGCGTGCGACCAGACCCTCGATGAGGGGTGCGAGCGCGACCTCCACGGGGAACACCCGCGCGGTGCGAGAGTCGAGCCGGGAGTAGTCGAGCAGCTGGTCGATGAGGCGAGTGAGCTCGTCGGCGTTGCTCGACGCTCGTTCCAGCAGCTGCCGTCGCTGCGCGTCGTCGAGGCGGTCCCACTGCAGGAGCACGGTGTCGACGAATCCTTTCGTCGCGGTGAGGGGCGTGCGCAGCTCGTGCGACACGGTCGCGAGGAACTCCGACTTCAGTGCGTCGGCCGCCTCGAGATGCGCGTAGGCCTGGGCCTGGAGGATCACGATCGTCGCCTGGTCGGCGTAGGCCTCGAGCAGGGCGAGCTCGTCGTCGTCGAGGGCGCCCGTGCGTTGGAAGCAGATGTGGAGCAGACCCACGGGGGTGCCGGCCTGGCGGAGCGGCACGACGACCATCGACAAGAGGCCGATTCGGCCGAGGCGGTCCCTCCAGGCGCTGCCACCGCTGGTGAAGCGGGGATCGTGGGCGATGTCGCGCACGACCACCGTCTCACCCCTGCTCATCGCCGACGCGACCGGGGTGGCATCGGTCGATTCGAGCGCGACGCTCGTGAGCCGGGCAATGCGCTCCGACGTCCATTGTGTGATCGGCGCGACGCCGGGCGCGACGAGCTCCAGATGGTCGCCGTCGCGCAGCAACACCACGGCTGAGTCGGACCCGAAGGCATCGTTGATCGCGGCCACGAGCGCGTCGAGCGTGGACGTGAACGACGGTTCCGCGCCAACGGCCCGGAAGGTGTCGTGCAGTCGCGCCAACTGCGTCGCGGCCCGGTTCCTGCTCAACGTGAACCCGTCGATGCTCAGCACGATCGTCGGGTACGCGACCACTGCGAGGGCGCTGCCCAACGCGATCTCCTCCTGATCGCCGGTGGCGACCGTCAGGCCGACCACCGCGGCGACCGATGCGATGACCCCCACGAACAGTCCGATCCCGAGGCCGCCGATCGCGGTCGTCGCGGCGACGACGATCGTGAAGGCGATCAGACCGGGGACGTAGATGACGGGCAGGACGAGGGTGGCGACCAGGATGGTCACCATCTCGAGGACGGTGACGATGCTCCACGCGCGTCTCGGGTCGCGCCGCGCCAGGGTGGCCCTCAGCACGGTGATGCTCGCGACGAGGAACGCGACGAGACCGACGAGTGTCCAACGGTCGGTCGGAGCGACCCGTGGGACCACCAACAGCCCTACCAGGACTGTGGCAGAACCTGCGAACTGCACCTTGAGCGCCGTGGCGTAGCCGCGCATCGAGATCGGGTCGTCGGGGAGACCGAGCCGCAGACCGGTGCGCAGACGGCGACGGTCGATTCGCGGCATCCCGCAATGATCGCGCAGAGTCGCGAGCTCCGTCGGGGCCGGCGGCGCATCGAACCCCGGTT
>JBBQMI010000145.1:0-5638 GCA_038328825.1 Acidimicrobiia bacterium
GAAGCTCGTGCCGTGCGACTTCATCGGCTTCGCGAGGGCGCTCAACCCCCTCGGCGACCATCACGACCTGCTCATGGCCAACGTGTTCGCCCAGACGGAGGCACTCGCGTTCGGCAAGCCGCACGAGGAGGTGATCGCCGACGGCGTCGCCGACTTCCAGGTTCCCCACCGCACGTTCGAGGGCAACCGCCCGACCAACACGATCCTCGCCGACGAGCTGACGCCCGAGATGCTCGGCAAGCTCGTTGCCCTCTACGAGCACAAGGTCTTCACGCAGGGGACGATCTGGAACATCAACTCGTTCGACCAGTGGGGAGTGGAGCTCGGCAAGGTGCTGGCGAAGAAGATCGTCCCGCAGCTCCAGGGCGACGACGACCTCGACCACGACAGCTCCACGAACACCCTGATCCGTTGGTACCGGAGCCACAGGTGATCGCCACGACGATCGCCCAGAGCCTCGCCGACAACGGAGTGCCGATCGCAGAGAAGGTCGTGCGCACGGTCGTCGTGTACTTCGCGATCGTGTTCCTCCTCCGTCTGTTCGGCAAGCGCGAACTCGCCCAGCTCAACTCGTTCGACCTCGTGGTCCTTCTCCTGCTGAGCAACGTCGTACAGAACGCGCTCATCGGACCCGACAACACACTCGTCGGCGGGCTGATCGGCGCGGCGACCCTGCTCGCTCTGAACGCGGTCGTGGTGCGGTTGGCGAAGCGCAACGACCGCTTCGACGAGCTGTTCGAGGGCACGAAGACCGAGCTCGTGCACGACGGCGCGATGGACCCGCGTGAGCTCATGCACCTCGGCCTGCGGCCGGGCGACGTGCTGAACGCGATCCGGCGCCAGGGCGCGAACGACCTCTCCGAGGTCGAGTCGGCGGCGATCTACCCGGGAGGAGCGATCGTGGTGGTGCTCAAGCCCGGCGCCGAGAACGCGACGCGAGCCGACATCGACCGCCTCGAACGCATGATCCGGCAGTTGCGCCCGTGACCCCGTGGTTCGGGCTCTTCCTGCCGCAGATGCGGATGAGCTTCGACACGATCCTCGAACGCGTGCTCGTCGCCGAAGCCGCCGGCTTCGACTCGGTGTGGCTGATGGACCACCTCGCGCCGCCCACCGCGCCCGACCACGACTCGCTCGAGGGGTGGACGCTCGCGGCCGCCCTCGCGGCGCGCACGTCGACGATCCGCATCGGGCACCTGGTGACCTGCGACCCGTTCCGCCACCCCGCGGTGCTGGCGAAGATGGTCGCGACGGTCGACGCGGTCAGCGGCGGCAGGGTCGAGCTCGGTATCGGATGGGGATCGGTGCCCGACGAACTCCACACGTTCGGCATCGGTGCGCGACCGGCGCGCGAACGGGCCGCGCGCCTGAGGGAGTCGCTCGAGATCTGCGCGCTGATGCTCGCGGGTGAGCGCTTCGACTACACCGGCGAGCACTTCCGCCTGGTCGGCGCGATCGGTCGACCGGTTCCTGTGCAATCGCACGTACCCGTCCACATAGGTGGCGCGGGTCCGCAGCTCACGATGCCGCTCGTGCGCGACTTTGCCGACTGGTGGAACTGCCCGTCGTACGGCGTCGACCGCCTCGATGAGCTCCGGCCGCTCGCCGGCGACGCCCGTGTGTCGGTGCAACGGCCGGTGGGCCTCGCGCTCGAACTCGGCGGACGCGACAAGGTGCTCGCGATGTCGGAACGACGGTTCGGCGCGTGGGGTGGGCTCGTCGCCGGGACCGCGTCGGAGATCGTCGACGTCCTCGCGGCCGACGTCGACGCGGGAGCCGAGGGCTTCGTGCTCCCGTTCACCGACTTCGGCGCGCCCGCGACACTCGAGCACTTCATGGCCGAGGTCGCCCCGAGCGTCGCGTCGTAGCCCCGGCGCTCCCAACCCTCGTTCTGGTCAGGATCTGGCGTTCACACGACGCCAGGAGATGACCAGTACGGGGGTTTGGGTTTGGGGGGTCAGTGGTTGGTGGGGAAGCCGAGGTCGGGGCGACCACCGGTGGCGGGGTCTTCCCAACGGGTCGTGACCACCTTGCCGCGCGTGTAGAAGTGCACCCCCTCGGTGCCGTGCACGTGGGTGTCGCCGAAGAGGCTCTGCTTCGAACCGCCGAACGAGTAGTACGCCATCGGCACCGGAATGGGGACGTTCACGCCGACCATGCCCGCGTCGACCTCGTGCGCGAACCGTCGCGCCGCGCCACCGTCACGCGTGAACACCGCGGCCCCGTTGGCGTAGGGGTTGTCGGACAGCAGCTGGATCGCCTCGGCGTAGGTCTCGACCCGCACGACGCAGAGGACCGGCCCGAAGATCTCGTCGCGATAGATCGACATCGACGACGAGACCCGGTCGAACAAGCAGGGGCCGAGGAAGAACCCGTCACCGGCGTGCTCACGGCCGTCGACGGCAAGCGTCGCGCCCTCGGCGACACCGGCGTCGACGTAGCCGCGGACCCGATCGCGGTGGACCGCGGTGACGAGCGGGCCCATCTCCGAGGTCGGATCGGAACCCGGGCCGACGCGGATGTCTCGCGTGCGCCTCGTGATCGCTTCGACCAGGTCGTCGGCGATCCCGCCGACCGCGACGACCACGGAGATCGCCATGCACCGTTCGCCGGCGGATCCGTAGCCGGCGCTGACGGCCGCATCGGCGGCCTGGTCGAGATCGGCGTCGGGCAGCACCACCATGTGGTTCTTGGCGCCACCCAACGCTTGGACGCGCTTGCCGTTCGCCGCGGCAGTCTCGTAGACGTGGCGCGCGATCGGCGTGGAGCCGACGAAGCTGACCGCCCGGATGCCCGGGTGAGCGAGGATCGCGTTCACCGCCTCGGCGTCGCCGTGGACGACGTTGAACACCCCGGGCGGCAGCCCCGCCTCCGCCCAGAGGTCGGCCAGCAGCAGCGACGCCGACGGGTCACGTTCGCTCGGCTTGAGCAGAAAGGCGTTGCCGCACGCGATCGCGATCGGGAACATCCACATCGGGACCATCGCGGGGAAGTTGAACGGAGTGATCCCGGCGACCACACCGAGCGGTTGGCGGATCGACGTGACGTCTGTCCCCGTCGAGACCGACTCGGAGAACCCGCCCTTGAGGAGGTGCGGGATCCCGCACGCGAACTCCACGACCTCCTGGCCCCGGGCGACCTCGCCGAGCGCGTCGGACACCACCTTGCCGTGTTCGGCGCTGATCGCCCGGGCGAGTACTTCCTTGCGCTGTTCGAGCAGCTCGCGGAACGCGAACAGGATCCGCACCCGACGCGCGAGGGGAACCTCCCGCCAGTCCTCGAACGCGCGTTGACCCGACTCGACCGCGAGGTCGACGATCGCGGCGTCGGCGAGCTCGACCTCACCACGCACCGTGCCCGTCGACGGGTCGTACACCGGGCTCGTGCGGACCGCTCCCGCTACGTCTTTACCGTCGATTCGGTGCTGGACCTTCACGCCACGACCTCGTGATCCGTTGTTCGCGAGCGATTTCTCCATGGAAACCTTGCCAGGAAGCGCGAACGTCTGCGAATCTCCTGCCCGCCAACGGGTAGGGAGGGTGCAGCATGACCGCGATCGACGACGGCGAGCCACGCGGTGGAGTCCTCGAGAAGGGACTGAAGGTCGGCGCGATCGGCCTGGTCTCGACCATCGTGATCGGCGTCGCGTCGACCGCGCCCGGCTACAGCCTCGCTGCGTCGCTGGGCCTCGTCACCGCCTCGGCCGGCGCCCAGGCGCCGGCGATCCTGTGGCTCGCGTTCATCCCGATGTTGTTCATCGCCGCGGGCTACTTCTACTTGAACCGCGCCGATCCCGACTGCGGCACCTCGTTCACCTGGGCGACGCGCACCCTCGGGCCGATCCCGGGATGGCTCACCGGGTGGACGATCATCATCGCCGACCTCGTGGTGATGCCGCGCCTCGCCCAGATCACCGGGAGCTACATGTTCCTGCTCTTCGGCGCAGACGGCCCGGCCGGGAACAAGTACTGGACGATGCTCGTCGGGGTGATCTTCATCCTGTTGATGACCTGGATCTGTGTGATCGGGATCGAGCTCAACGCCAAGACCCAGGTCGGCCTCCTCGCCACCGAGCTCATCATCCTGCTCGTCTTCTCGGTCGTCGCGCTCTACAAGGTCTTCCACGGTGACATCGCCGGTTCGGTCGAACCCTCACTGAGCTGGGTGAACCCGTTCGACATCACGAGCGTCTCCGCGCTCTCCGGCGGCCTGCTCGCCGCCCTGTTCATCTACTGGGGCTGGGACACGGCCGTCACCGTGAACGAGGAGACCGACGACGCGAAGCGGACGCCGGGTGTCGCGGCACTCGTGTCGACCCTCGTGTTGGTGGGCATCTACCTCATCGTGTCGATCGCGGCGCAGGCGGTGAAGGGCCCCGGCTTCCTCACTGCCAACAGCGACGACGTGCTGAACGTCACCGGCGACATCGTGCTCGGGAGCGTCTTCGTCAAGTTCCTCATCATCGCCGTCCTCACATCGGCCGCGGCGTCGACCCAGACCACGATCCTGCCCGCGGCCCGCAGCGAGCTCTCCATGTCGGTGCACCGGGCCGTCCCGAAGTGGTTCGGACACATCAATCCCGAGTACCTCACCCCCACCAACGCGACGTGGGCGTTCGGGATCTTCTCGGCGGCCTTCTACGCCGCGCTGACCTTGCTCTCCGACAACGTGCTCTCCGCGTCGATCGACTCGGTCGGCCTGATGATCGCGCTCTACTACGGGATCACCGGGGTCATCACGCCCATCTACTACTGGCGCTTCGTGTTCAAGACGCCGAAGAACTTCCTGTTCGTCGGCTTGGCGCCGTTCGTCGGCGGGTCGATCCTGTTCTGGACCTTCTACAAGTCGACTGTCGACTCGTTCCAGATCCCCGAGACGACGTGGTTCGGCGTCGAGTCCTACTGGGTGATGGGGATGGCCCTGCTGGCGCTCGGCGTCCCGGTGATGATCTGGTGCTGGAGCCGCGACTCGGCGTTCTTCACGCGCGGCATCGACCCGATGGACCAGCGGCCCGACCCAGACGGCAACGGGCCCGAACCGCCGCCGATCGTCAAAGGTGTCGACGCGAGCATCCTGCGGGAGGACTGACATGGCCGGAGAGATCGTCGTCGGCTACGACGGCTCGGAATGCGCCAAAGCTGCGCTCAAGTTCGCGGCCGACGTGGCGAGCCACTACGGCGTCGGGCTCGCGGTGGCGTTCTGCGTGGAACCGCCGGCCGCTCGGGCGGGCGGCGCCGGCGACCAGCGGCGTGAGATCGAGGCGCTCGCGACCGAGGTGCTGGGTCACGTGGGCGACATCCTCGGTGATGTCGACGTCGCCATCCAGCGCGAGATCGTCGAGGGTCGGCCGGCCGAGGGTCTGATCGACCTCGCCGACGAACGCGACGCGCCCCTCATCGTCGTCGGCACCAAGGGCGACGGAGTGTTCAAGAGCGCGGTGCTCGGTTCGACGCCGCACAAGCTCTTGAGCTGGAGCACCCGGCCCGTGCTCGTCGTCCCCGCGCCCGACTGAGCGTCAGGGAGTCGCGCCCATCCGGCGCTGCCGGCGCTGCCCGAACAGGGTTCCGATCGCAAGGACGGAGATGCTCACCAGCAGGATCATCGTCGCGAGGACGTTGATCTGCGGCGGCGTCGCGGT
>JBBQMI010000146.1:0-5627 GCA_038328825.1 Acidimicrobiia bacterium
AGCATCCTCGAGCGGTACGTCTAGATGGTCGAATCCGGTCCGCGGGCTCGATCGCTCACCGACTGCGACCCCGTGCGGAGTGTCCGCCGGCTCCGCTTCTTCTCCTAACCTGCCTGGCATGGCTGCACTGGTGGAGGGTCCGATCGACGATGTGGAGGTCGAGCGCATCACGCTCGTCGGCGACGACGGTGCCGCGGTCGAGGCGATCCACGCCCGGCCCGAGGGCATGCCCCGTGCCGGACTCGTCGTGCACCCCGACGTCGGTGGGATCCGGCCGCTGTTCGACGACATCTGCCGTCGACTCGCTACCCACGGGTTCGCGGTGCTGTGCCCGGAACCCTTCGCGCGTCTGCACGCCGAGGGGGTCGACCTCTCCGACATCGGCACGCGCATGGGACGCGTCAAGGACCTCGACGACGCGGTGCAGCTCGGTGACCTCACCCGCGCGGCCGACCGGCTCGTCGTCGACGACGACGTGTCGGAGGTGTCGGTGCTCGGGTTCTGCATGGGCGGGATGTACGCGTTGAAGGCCGCGGCCACCGAGCGCTTCGATCGCGCGGTCTCGTTCTACGGCATGGTGCGCGTCCCGACCGACTGGAAGGCTCCGGCCCAGCGCGACCCGCTCGACACCGCGACCGACGTGTGTCCGACGCTCGCGATCTTCGCCGAGAACGACGCGTTCGTTCCGCTCGCCGACGTCGAAGCGCTGCGCGCCATGTGGGAGAACCGGCCCGACTGTGACGTCGTCGTCTACGCCGGCGCCGAGCACGGCTTCGTCCACGATCCCGACCGCCCGATCCACCGTGCGGAAGACGCGGCCGACGCGTGGCGGCGGACGTTGGCGTTCCTCGGAGCGGAGTAAGCCTACGGGTTGGCTCGGAGCGTGAGTTCCTCGCGTTCCAGGATCCGGTAGCGGCCCCGACCCGTCGCCACGATCCAGCCGAGCTTCGTGAACAACGCGAGCGCCTTGTTCACACGCTCCCGCGATGCACCGACGAGACCGGCGAGATCCTCCTGCGTCATCGGCAGCTCGACGTCGTCGTCGTCGCCCGCGAGCTCGAGCAGCCGCTTCGCGGTGCGGGCGGGAACGTCGAGGAACACGGCGTCGGCAAGCGCTTCGTCGGTCGCGCGCAGCCGCAGCGCGAGCAGGCGCACCACGATCCAGAGGAGCTCGGGCTGTTCGCGTAAGACCTCGCGGACGTGCTCGAAACCGAGAGCTACGACCGACGCAGGGGTCAGCGCCCGCGCGTCGGCGGAGCGCGGACCGTCGTCGAAGAGGCCGAGCTCGCCGAACAGTCCGCCGGCTTCCATCACCGCGACGAGCGACTCCCGGCCGTCGGTCGACTTGGTCGCGATCGCGATGTTGCCCTCGACCACCACGAAGAGCTCGGTCGACGGGTCGCCCTGCGCGAACAAGAGGTCGCCCCGTTCGAGCGTGCGGGTCTCGGTGCGGTCGTTCAGCCGGTCGATCACGTCGGTCGGCAGGTTTGCGAACAGCTCGGTGGTGTCGAGGAGCCGTCGCGCGGGCATCTGGCGAGCCTACCGTCGAACCTTCGTCGGCTGGTCCGGGCGGATTCCTGCCACTCCGCAATGGCTGGTAAACTTGCACCCTCTCCCGATCGGTCGATCAACCCCCAGCCCCACGTCGGCTCGTCCCCGGCGGTGCGGGCACAGCGAGGAGTTCCATGCCCTTCGACGTCGGCGACAAGGTCGTCTACCCCCACCATGGCGCTGCCACCATCGAGAAGCGTGAGAAGAAAGACGTCTTCGGCGAGAAGCGCGACTACCTCGTGCTCCGACTGGCCTACGGCGATCTCACGCTGATGGTTCCGGCCGACAACGCCGAGGAGATCGGCCTGCGCGACGTCATCAACGACGAAGAGGTCGAAGAGGTCTTCGCCGTGCTCCGCAAGAAGGAAGCACGGATGCCGACGAACTGGTCGAGGCGGTTCAAGAACCACGTCGAGAAGCTGAAGAGCGGCGACATCTACCAGGTGGCCGAGGTCGTCCGGAACCTCACGATCCGTGAGAAGGACAAGGGCCTGTCGGCGGGCGAGAAGCGCATGCTCAGCAAGGCCCGTCAGATCCTCGTCTCCGAGCTGACCTTCGCGATCGGCGTCGACGAGGAAGCCGCCGAGGCCAAGCTCGACGAGGTGCTCGAGAAGTAGTTCTCCGGCCCCCACTCAAGCGTCGGCCGGTCCGGGCCGATCAATCTGGGTGAAAGGGGGCCAAGTGTTCGTCGAGATCGTTCGCCTGTTCCTGGTCGTGCTCTTCACCGCGGCCGGCTTCTGGATCGGTCGCGACCTCGCGCCCGAAGCCGCGACGATCGACGGCATCGCCGGGATGCTGGGCTGCCTCCTCGGCTACGTGCTCGGCGGGTTCCTCGGTCGCTCCCTCGCGCGCGTCGTCGGCGTGGTCGAACGCCGCATCGACCGCCTCCCACCTCCGGCGGTGCTCGCCGGGCTGCTCGGTGGTGCTGCCGGCGCGGTCGTGGGCGCGACCCTCGCCGCGCCGTTCGTCGTGCTGCTCGATCCGCGCATCGCCCTCCCGCTGGGTGGCCTCGTCGTGTGGACCACGGCCTACGCGGGGTTCCGCATCGCCGTACACCAGAGCGAGGCGTTGTTCGGCGCGATGGGTCTCTCGACGCGTCCGCTCGTGCGGGTCACCCCATACGCGGAGAGCGACGGCTTCCTGATCGACACGTCGGCGATCATGGACGGCAAGCTCCTCGCGCTCACCCGTTCGGGCATCTTCCGCGTCGACTTCCTCGTGCCGCGGTTCGTGCTCGACGAGCTCCAGGGCTTCACCGACGCGCGCGACGATCCGCGCGCCCGCCGCGCGCAGCGCGGGCTCGAGGGGCTCGATGCGCTGCGCCGGGAGTCGATCGGCCGCGTCCTGGTGCTCGACGACGAGCTGCCCGAGATCCGCGACGTCGACGCGAAGCTCATCGCGCTCGCGAAGCGGTTGCAGGTCCGCCTGCTGACGACCGACGCCAACCTCGCCCGCAACGCCGAGGTGCAGGGGGTGCCGACGGTGAACCTCCGACGGCTCGCCGCCGATCTCGCGCCCGAGATCGTCGCCGGTCAGCCGCTGCGCGTCTCGCTGGTGAAGGACGGCCAGCAGCCCGGCCAGGGTGTCGGGTACCTCGACGACGGCTCGATGGTCGTGGTGAACGAAGGCGCGTCGCTCGTCGGCTCCGGCGAGCAGGATCTCGTCGCGACCTCGATCGTGCCCACGGCGGCCGGCCGGATCGTGTTCGCCCGCACGCACGGTGCCGATGCCGAGGCCCGGGCCGAGGACCCCTCCCGGGCTGACGACTCGGCCGCCACGCGCCAGTATTGACCGCGTGACGGTCTGGGCCATCGTGGTCGCGGCGGGTGGAGGCACCCGGTTCGGCGGCGCGAAGCAGTTCGAGCGACTCGGTGCGGCCCGTGTGGTCGATCACGCGGTCGCCACTGCGGTGCATTCGTGCGACGGCGTCGTGGTGGTGGTTCCCGCCGGCCGCGAGTGGGACGGCCCTCCGGTGAGCGCATCCGTGTCGGGCGGCGCGTCGCGGTCGGCGTCGGTGCGGGCCGGGCTCGCGGTGATCCCGGCGGATGCGGAGATCGTGGTCGTGCACGACGCGGCCCGGCCGCTCGCGACGACCGCGCTCTATGAGGCCGTGGTCGCCGCGGTGCGCGAAGGTGCCGACGGCGCGGTTCCGGGTGTCGCGGTGGCCGACACGCTCAAGCGGGTCGACGGACCGCGGATCGTCGCGACCCTCGCGCGCGACGATCTCGTCGCGGTCCAGACGCCTCAGGCGTTCGCGGCCGGGAGCCTGCGCACGGCCCACCGCGGCGGCGACGACGCCACCGACGATGCCGCGCTCGTCGAGGCTGCCGGTGGACGCGTCGTGGTCGTTCCGGGCGAGGTCGGCAACCGCAAGATCACCGAACCGGAGGATCTCCGCCTCGCGGAGGCGCTCTTCGCGGCGAGGATGGAGCGATGAGAGTGGGGCTCGGGTTCGACGTGCATCCGTTCGGCGGCGACGGGCCACTCGTCCTCGCGGGCGTGGAGATCGACGGGCCGGCCCTGCGCGGCCACTCCGACGCCGACGCGGTGGCCCACGCGGTCGCCGACGCGCTCCTCGGCGCCGCCGGCCTCCCCGACCTGGGTTCGCTCTTCCCGGCGTCCGACGACCGGTACCGGGGCGCGTCGTCGATGGGGCTGCTCGCCGACGTCGTCGAACGGGTGCGTGCAGCCGGGTGGGTCACGGGCAACGTCGACGTCGTGATCGCCGCCGAGGAACCGCGGCTCGGCCCCCACATCGCCGCGATGGGTGCCGCGCTGACCACCGTGCTCGGCGGCCCGGTCGCGGTGAAGGCCAAGCGCGGCGAAGGCCTCGGTGCGATCGGACGCGCCGAGGGCATCGCAGCCTGGGCGGTCGCGCTCCTCGAGCCGGCGTGACCGGCGGCTGTCGATAGCCTCGAAGCTCATGCTCACGATCCACGACACCCTCAGCGGGCGCGACGTCGCGTTCGAACCCCGGGCCCCGGGTCGCGTCTCGTTCTACGTGTGCGGGCCGACGGTCTACGACGTCGCCCACCTCGGCCACGGGCGCACCGCGGTGGTCTTCGACACGATGCGCCGGTACCTGGCGTGGTCGGGATACGTGGTCACGTTCGTGAGCAACGTGACCGACGTCGACGACCGCATCATCGCCAGGGCCGCCGCCGAGGGGACCACCGAACCGGAGATCGCGGCGCGATACAGCGCCTCGTACTGGGCCGACATCGAGGCCCTCGGCTGCCGCCGACCCGACGAGATCCCGCACGCGACCGAGTTCATCGACCGGATGCAGACGCTCATCGCCGAGCTGGTCTCGTCGGGTCACGCGTACGTCATCGAAGGCGAAGGCGTCTACTTCGCGGTGGAGCACTACGCGGGCTACGGCGAGCTGTCGCACCGGCGGATCGATGACCTCCTCGAGGGTGCGGGCGCGCGCGTCGAGGTCGACGAGCAGAAGCACAGCCCGATCGACTTCGCGTTGTGGAAGGCCGCGAAGCCCGGTGAACCCACGTGGGATTCGCCGTGGGGTCCCGGTCGACCCGGTTGGCACATCGAGTGCTCGGCGATGTCGCTGGAGATCCTCGGCGACGGGTTCGACCTGCACGCCGGTGGCGACGACCTCATCTTCCCGCACCACGAGAACGAACGCGCCCAGGCCGAGGCGGCAGGACACGCGTTCGCGCGCCGCTGGGTGCACAGCGGGATGGTCACGGTCGGCGGCGACAAGATGTCGAAGTCGCTGCGGAACTTCACCACGCTGCGCGAGGCGCTCGACGCGCACGATCCGCGCGCGTTCCGGTTGGCCGTGCTGCAGACGCACTACCGATCGCAGCAGGAGCTCGGTCCGGAGGTGCTCGCCGAAGCGGAGCAGGCCCTCAGCCGGCTCGACGCGCTGATCCGCAAGGCGGCGCGCGAGAACGTCGGTGCCAACACCGCGGACCCGGAGACCGTCGCCGCCTTCCGCGCCGCAATGGACGCCGACTTCGGAACACCCGCGGCTGTCGGCGTGATCTTCGACGCAGTCCGCAACGCGAACACGGCGATCGACGCGCACGACCTGAAGCGCGCCGAGTCGCTCG
>JBBQMI010000147.1:0-5602 GCA_038328825.1 Acidimicrobiia bacterium
CGATCGAGTTCGCCCGCGACGCGTGCGGCCTCGCCGGAGCGAACTCGAGCGAGTTCGACCCGCACTCGCCACACCCGGTGATCGATCTCATGGACGACCAGCGAGACATCGTCGACATGGGCGGCACGATGCGGCTCGGCGCCTACCCGGCGAAGCTCGTGCCCGGATCGGTCGTGCAGCGTGCCTACGGCGACGAAGTCGTCTACGAGCGCCACCGCCACCGCTACGAGGTGAACAACAAGTACCGGGCGCGCCTCGAGGCCGCCGGTCTCGTCTGCTCGGGCGCTTCGCCCGACGACCGGCTCGTCGAGTTCATCGAGCTCCCCGCGTCGGAGCACCCGTTCTTCGTGGCGACCCAGGCGCACCCCGAGTTCAAGAGCCGCCCCGACCGGCCCCACCCGTTGTTCGCCGCGTTCGTCGCCGCGGCCCACCGTCGAGCAGAGGGTCGGGCACCGAAGCTCCCGCTCGAGGCCGAGACGTCCGACGCGCTCGCTTGACCGACGCATGAGCGCGAAAGGCTTCTCGATCGTCTCCGCGGAGCTCACCGCGTCGACGGGCTACCTCGACATCGAACGGATCGAGCTCGAGGCTCCCGACGGCACCCGCTACGGCCGCAGCGTCGTGCGTCATCCCGGCGCGGTCGGCGTGGTCGCGGTCGAGCCGTCGGGTGCGCGGGCGATCCTCGTGCGGCAGTACCGCGTGAGCATCGACCGCGCCCTCCTCGAGGTGCCGGCGGGCAAGCGCGACGTGGAGGGTGAGCCCCCCGACGTGACCGCGGCGCGCGAGCTCGACGAGGAGGTCGGGTACCGCCCTGGTCGGCTCGTGAAGATCGCCGAGTTCTACAACTCGCCCGGCTTCTGCGACGAGTACAGCCACGTCTACGCCGCCCTCGACGTCGTGCCGACCGCGGGTCCGCAACCCGTCGGGCCGGAGGAGACGGCGATGACGCTCGAGTGGATCGAGCTCGCCGACGTCGAGCGGTTGATCGCCGCGGGAGAGCTCGTCGACGCCAAGAGCATCATCGGGCTGCTGCTCACCCGTCGCTACCTCGCCGGGGACTATCCCGGGATCGCGTGACCCCGTCGAAGTCGCCGGGGGCGACGCGCGACCGGGTCGGTCGGCTGCTCGACGAGTACGACGTGTGGCTCGCGGTCGAACGCGGGCTCGCACCCAACTCGCTCGCGGCCTATCGACGCGACCTGCGCCGCTACGCCGCGTATCTCCGCGAGCGCGACATCACCGACCCGCGTGACGTCGACGAAGCGGTCGTCCTCGCCTACGTCCACACCTTGGAGAGCGCGCGTGACGACGACGGCAATCCGCGCTTCGCGCGCGCGTCGGTCGCGCGGGCGCTCGTGGCCGTGCGCTCGTTCCACCGCTTCTGTGTCGACGAGGGACTCGTCGCGACCGATCCGTCGGAGGAGGTCGGCGCTCCGCGCGTTCCGCAGGGCATCCCGAAGGCGCTCACCGAACCCGAGGTCGAGGCGCTGCTCGGCGCCGTGTCGGGCGACGGGCCGCGGGCGTTGCGCGACCGCGCCATCCTCGAGACGCTCTACGCGGCCGGGTTGCGGATCAGCGAGCTGGTCGGCCTCGACCGTGAAGACGCCGATCTCGAGGGCGGACTGCTCCGCGTGCTCGGCAAGGGCTCCAAGGAGCGGATCGTGCCGATCGGCCGCACCGCCCGCGCCGCGCTGGGCGACTACCTGACCTCCGGACGGCCCGAGCTCGAACGCCCCCGCACTCGCACCCGGGCCGACGGCGAGGCCGTGTTCCTCAACGCCCGCGGCGGTCGCCTCACGCGTCAGGGGTGCTGGAAGATCGTGCGGGCGGCGGGGGAGCGGGTCGGCCTGACCTCGCGGCTCTCGCCCCACGTCCTGCGTCACTCCTGCGCGACCCACATGCTGGAGCACGGGGCCGATATCCGGGTGCTCCAGGAGCTGCTCGGGCACGCGAGCCTCTCGACCACGCAGGTGTACACGAAGGTCTCGCCCGAGCGGCTCCGTGATGTCTACGACCGGGCGCATCCCCGGGCCCGTGCCACCTGACCGCTTCCGGTGACGGCCCGACCGGGCAGGGGTATCCTCGGGGCATGGCCGAGTCGACCCACGCGTCGCGTCGCGCGCAGCTGACCGACGAGCGCGACCGCCTCGCCGACCAGCTGCGCCAGCTCGGCCGCGGCCCCGGCGCGGAGCTCGACTTCGACGAGGGTTTCGCTGACACCGGTCAGGTGACCGCTGAGCGTGGCGAGGTCGATGCCCTCGCCGGCACCCTCCGGGAGACGCTGCAGGAGATCGACGACGCGCTCACGAAGTTCGACGCCGGAACCTATGGTCGCTGCGAGGACTGTGGTGCCGAGATCAGCGACGCCCGCCTCGAGGCGATGCCGATGGCGCGCTTCTGCATCAATTGCGCGTCGACGCGCCGCTAGCTGATGCCCGAGAAGCAGTGGAGCCGGCGGCGACGGATCAGGGGCGTGGTGCGGTGGGCGATCGAGCCGGCGCAACGGATTCGACCGTAGAGGAGTGAGCCCCGAGCTCGAGCAGAAGCTCGTCTTCTTCGCGTGTCTGTTCGCCGCGATCATCCTCCACGAGATCAGCCACGGGGTGGTGGCGCTGTTCTTCGGCGACGACACCGCCAAGAAGGCCGGTCGGCTCACGCTCAACCCGATCCCGCACATCGACCCGTTCGGTTCGATCATCCTCCCCGCGATGCTGACGCTCGCCGGGTTCGGCGCGTTCGGGTGGGCGAAGCCGGTGCCGGTCAACCCTTCGAAGCTGCGGCACTCGCGCCGCGACATGGTCTACGTCGGGCTCGCGGGTCCGATCAGCAACTTCGCGCTCATGGCCGCGGCATCGTTCGGCGCGCGTGCCGCGTTCCGGTCGATGCACCCGGCCGCGAGCTTCATCGCCGACCTGCCGTTGTTGATCCAGGTCCTCTATTGGTTCGCGTACGCGAACCTGCTGCTCGGCCTGTTCAACCTGTTGCCGATCCCGCCGCTCGACGGCTCGTCGCTCGTCGAACGGTTCCTCCCCGACGTCTGGTTGCAGAACTGGTACCGCTACCGCCAGTACGGCTTCCTCGTGCTGTTCGCGCTCGTCTTCTGGTTCGACATCTTCACGCCCATCCTCCGTCCCTTCCAGGAAGCCCTGTTCCGCTTCATCTTCGGCGTGTGAGCCCCACCGGAGCCCGAGCCCCAGCCCCAGCCCCGGCCCCAGCCCTCGTTCTGGTCAGGTTCTGACGTGCATACGACGGCTGCAGATGACCAGTACGGGTTCTGGCCCGTTCGGGCCCGGTACGGTCCGGGCGTGCGTCATCTCGTCGCCCGCTTCTTGCGTTCACTCCGATCCGACGGTCCCACCGCGGCCGACGACGCGTGGGCGGAGGCGATGCTGACGGCGGGGGAGCGCCCGCTCTTCGCGGAGATGAGTGCAGCCGACCGCCGGCACTCGATCGACGGGGCGTACGCGGTCGAGCAGGCCGTGCACGAGCCGTTCCGCCGCGACGCTGTGGAAGCCGCGCTCGTGCACGACGTCGGCAAGCGCCACGCCCGGCTCGGCGTGATCGGGCGCAGCTTCGCGACCGTGGTCGGTTGGTGCGTGCGGAGCGAGACGCGCCGCGTGGCACTCGCCGAGCGACCGGGTCTGGCCGGTCGGGTGGGGAAGTACCTCCGTCACGACGGGGTCGGCGCAGCCGAGGTCGCCGCGGCCGGCGGGAGCCCGCTCGCGGTCGCCTGGACCGCCGACCATCACCACCGCTCCGACTTCGCGACGCTCCCGGCGCCGGGCGAGGTAGTCACCGCGCTCGACGCTGCCGATCACGACTTCTGATTCGTCCTGTGCGGCCGAGACGAAGGCCCAGCTATTCGTCGCTGTGGCTGACGACGTTGATGACGTTGCCGTCTGGCGCGCGTACGAAGAACCGGCGCACGCCCCACGGCTCGTCGGTGAGCGGGTGCACGATCTCGTACCCGCGCCGTTGGGCCTCTGCGTAGGCCTCGTCGATGTCGTCGCCGACATGCACCGAGACGGCCGAGTCGTGGGGGGCGGTGGCGTCTCCGGCCACCAGCTGGATCTGCGCTCGACCGTCGGGAGTCTGGTAGCGGGCGACCCAACCCAGGTTGAAGCCTTCGACCTCGAGTCCGAGGTAGTCGCGGTAGAAGCCCTGGGCGGAGCCGATGTCGGCAACGGCCAGGTTCGCAGTGATTCCGGTGACCCGCATGCTCGCTCCTGTCGTTTGGTCCTATCTCGTTCCCACGATGCAGCGCGCCAGGCCCGGAACCCGGACCTTGCCGTCGGTGTCGTACGCGCTCACGTTCGCGATGACCGTCGCCCGGATCCGTTCCCGCGCCGGTTCGTCGACCTGATGGAGCGCCGCAACTGCGAGCGAGACGTGCTCGCTCATCATCTCCCAGTACTCCGCGGGCGACGACGTCACCAGCTCGACGTCGACATCCCACTCGGCAACGTCGCGCAGCCCTGCGGCCTCGTACACGGCGCTGACAGAACCCGGGGCCGCGCACCGGAACATGCTCGGCGCGTCGGGGTCGGGTGGCGCCGCACCCATCTCGGTCGCGATCGCCTGCATGAGGATCGTCGTCCACGGGTTCTTCTCGGGTTTGACCCACACCGACGAGCAGATCCGTCCGCCCGGCTCGAGCACACGGGCGAACTCGGCCGTCGCTTTGGCCGCGTCAGGGAAGAACATGTACCCGAAACGCACGGAGACGCTGTCGAAGGTGGCGTCGTCGAAGGGCAGATCATCGGCGCTGCACACCCTCGTCTCGATGTTGGTGACCCCCTGCGCGTCGGCTCGTCGCGCGGCGATGTCCAACATCTCCGGTACGAGGTCGGTCAGCACGACGCGACCGTTCGGCGAGAGTCGGGCGATGCTCAGACCCGGCTCACCCGTACCCGCGGCGATGTCCAGATGCCGCTGATCTTCGGCGATGTCGAGACGCTCGATCATCGCTGCGCCGACCGGGCCCAACTGATCCATGATGACCAGATCCCACTTCTGCCAACCGCCGGAGAGCCCAGCCCACGTCGCTCGCTGTGCGTCTCGGATCTCGTCGGCGCTCGGCATCGCTCCTCCCGTTCGTTGGTGACACGCGGAGGGCGGCGGCTCCGTGTCGCTCACCGGCGGGGGAGCAACCCGGCGGCGCGGCGGACGCGCTCCATCACGGCGGATGCGTACGTCTCGGCGCGATCCGAGCCCGAGGCGAGGATGCGTTCCACCTCGCCCGGATCAGCGGCGAGCGCCTCGTAGCGCTCGCGTACCGGTCGCAGCGCCTCGACGACGGCCTCGGCGACCGCGCCCTTCAACGCGCCGTAGCCGGAGCCGGCGAACTCGGCCTCGACCTTCGGGATCGGGCGTTCGGTGACCGCGGCGAGGATGTCGAGGAGGTTCGACACGCCCGGCTTCGCGTCGCGGTCGTAGCGGATGTCGGCGTCGGAATCGGTGACCGCCGACTTGATCTTCTTGGTGAGGACCGCCGGCGCGTCGAGCACGAGGACGGTGCCCTGCGGCGAGTCGGCGGTCTTCGACATCTTCGACGTCGGGTCCTGCAGGTCCATGATCCGGGCGCCGGCAGTCGGGTACGTGC
>JBBQMI010000148.1:0-5584 GCA_038328825.1 Acidimicrobiia bacterium
GCTCGTCGAGAAACGTGAACTGCGAGTTCCCCGAGGCGAACATGACGTTCGCCTGACCACGTTCCCGCACCGCGACCCGGATCACCTCGGCCGCGTCGCGTGCGACCGCCGCGCCGAGGGCTTCGGTGGCGTCGAAGACCTCGACTTTGGCGGCACCGGCCCGGAACGACCGGATCATGCGACTGCGCTCACGCGAACTGCGGGAGCCAGGCGCGCGTGGCATCGAGGAGCTCGTCGGTCATCTCCACCAGCTGGCTGAAGTCACCCCGGCCGGCGAGCGGATCCGCGAGCATCGCCTCCAGCACCCGCTCCCGGTCGCCGCTGACCGCGGCCTCCACCGTGAGCTCCTGCGCGGCCGCGACCCGGCGGAGCTGCTCCGCGAGCCCTGCGGGTGCGACGACCGGGTCCCCACCGCGGATCCCGGCACCGTCGACCACGCACATGCTCTCGACCACGGCATCAACGGGGAGATCGGGACACTGCCCCGCGTTGGCGATGTTGAGCGGGAGGTGACGCGCGACGTCGCGCAGCATCGAGTCGATGAGCGGCGCGAGCATCTCGCCCGACGGCGCGCGCGAGATGTCGTCGCGCACGAGCAGCGCTTCGAAGTCGGCCACGTGCGCGGCCTGCCCCTTCTCGCGGTCGGCGATCGTGGTGAGCTTCACGCCCCACCGCGCGCCCCACCCCGACTGCTCGGTCACGAACCCGGGCAGGAACTCCGCGAGGTGACGGTCGCCGGCGGCAGGGAGCACCCCGAAGCGACGGAAGAGCTCGAGCTTGAGCTGGTGCTGTTCGAGCAGCGCGGCCTTCGTCCACTCAGGCCCGGTGACGACCTCCGTGAACTCGCCGAGGTCCATCCCCTCGGGCAGGTCGAGGAACACGGTGTCCTGCAGCCGTTCGTCGTCGTCGATCAGGGCCCGGAGCACAGCGAGGCCATCGTCGCCGTCGGGCATGCCGATGCCGGTGATCACCGGGAAGTGGTTCACGCCGGTCACGTCGAGGTCGAGATCGGCGAAGCGCGTCTCGAGCAGCTGCGACAGCGCGAAGCGTGTGCCGGTGACCTCGTGGCAGAGGCCGACGGTCTTGATCTCGGTCTCGCGGGTGACCGCGCGGCAGAGCGTGGTCATCGGGTTCGTGAGGTTGCACAGCCACGCGTCGGGGCACACGTCGGCCATGTCTCGTGCGATGCCGACGAGCACAGGGATGTTCCGGAGCGCGCGGACGATCCCGCCGGGCCCGACGCTGTCGCCCACCGGTTGGCGCAGCCCGTAGCGCTCGGGGATCTCGATGTCGTGCCGCATGCTGGCGAAGCCACCGGTCGAGATGTTCACGACCACGTAGTCGGCTCCGGCCAGGGCCTCGCGTCGGTTCGTGGTCGCCCGGACCGTCATCGGGATCCCGCGAACGGCGGCGATGTGTTCGACGAGCTCGACCATACGCGGCAACGGCGCGGGATCGATGTCACAGAGGACGACCTCGGCCGCCTCGAGCGAGGGCGTGTTGGCCAGGTCGATGACGAGCTTCGGAGCCCACTGGTAGCTCCCGCCCCCGATGATCGTGATCCGTGGCGCCATTGACGTCATCCCCCTCCGCGGAGTGCGACGGCGACTTCGATCTCGACCGCTCCGCCGCGCGGCAACGCGGCTACGCCGACAGCCGAGCGCGCATGACGACCCGCGGGGCCGAACACCTCCGCGAACAGTCGGCTCGCGCCGTCGACGACGGCGGCCTGCTGGTCGAATCCCTTCACGCACGCGACGAACCCGAGCACCGTGAGCACACGATCGATCTCGTCGAGCGAACCGAGCTCCGACCGCAGGACCGACAGCGCGTTGAGCGCACACCACCGCGCTGCCTCGGCGCCCTGCTCGACGCTCACCTCCACGCCGAGCGTCCCTGGGTGCACGAGCTGACCGTCGTGGTCACGGGGCAACTGGCCCGACGTGCGGGCGATGCCGCCGTGGGTCACGACGGCATCGAGAGGATCATGGGGCGGGTACGGCCCCGGGAGCGTGACTCCGAGGGCGGTGAGGTGCTCGTCGACGGTCATCTCAGATCGCTCCGCTCGCTCGTCGGCGCGATCGAGCTCTCTGCGGGTTTCGCTTGCTCCACATGGCCGGCGACGCTACCGGGGTCCCGCGGACGCGTGCGGTGAGCCGAGCCACTCCTCGAGGAAGGCGTAGGCCCGCGCACCGTTCCACCGGTGCCCACCCTCGAACGCGTCGTGGACGAGCGCGTCGCGGGGTGCACCGAGCGCGTCGTAGACGCGGCGCACCGAGGCGAGCTCCTCACGCGCGATGTCGACGGGGAAGAGCAGGTCTTCGGACCCACTCTCGACCAGCAAGGGTCGCGGGGCGACGAGCGCGCCGAGGTCGACGTGCTCGAGCTCACCGAGCATCCCGGGGAGCACCTGCGACCCGCACAGGTTCCAGGGCACGCGGTGCGCGGCCTTCCACGACGAGAAGTACCCACTCACCACACAGGCGCGGATGCGCTCATCGCACGCGGACAGGAAGAGCGTGCACGTACCCCCGTACGACAGCCCCACCATCCCGATCCGTTCCGGATCGACGAGGGGGTGTGCCGCGAGCACGTCGACGGCGCGGCCGAGGTCCCACAGGTTCTGCGTGAGCGGACTGATCCCGTCGGCGGTGGCGTGCACGAGGTTGAGGTCGCAGAGGTACTTCTCGGGCGGCGACCAGTCGGCCCGCTCGCCGAAGCAACGGAGATCGGGCGCGAGCACCACGTGACCCCGGCGCGCGAGCTGGTGGGCATAGTCGCCGTTGTGTTCCACGATCGCGGCGCGGCTCTCGGCATCGTCGAGACCGCACACCTCCGATTTCCCCGGCCCGTGGCCGTGCACGGCGAGCACCGCGGATCCCGGTGCGGTCCGGTCGTACGGCACGAGCAGGAACGCCGGGACCGACATCGCGGGCTCGGCGTCGAACACGATCCGCTCGCGGCGGTACGTGCCGCAGTCGACCGACTCGAGCACCTCGAGATCGAGCGGGACCGCGTCGGGCCACGGCGCGAGGAGCGGATCGAGCCGACCGCGACACCGCTCGCGCCACGCGACGACACCCTCGGTGCCGCCGTCGGGACCGTCGGCGCGCGGCATCGGATCACGAGGCTCGGTCGCGGCGAGCCGGAGCTGCCACTGCGCCCACGGCGAGAAGTTCCGGGTCACTCGCCCTCGCCCAGTGCCCACGCCAGGCCGCCGGTGAGGTGCTGGAGGTACGCCGGGGTCTCCCACGCACCCGGGAAGTGGCCGAGGCTGGTCGAGAAGACTCGTCCGGCACCCTCGGTGAAGCACCACGAGACGGGGAAGCCGAAGGACGGGTGCTTCGCGCCGGCCGCGCCGAGATCGAGCGCGCCCTCGGGCACGCGCAGCAGGACGCGCGCGTCGGGTCGCAGGTCGCGGAACTGGTACACCTCGTCGTGCCACGTCCACGACGCGTCGAGGTGCTCCGTCGCCGGATGCGAACGGTCGACGACTTCGACGGCCACGGTCTGCGTCCACGGATGGCCGTCGAATCGCGCGCCCACGAGCGCGCCGTACTCGGGCCATCCATAACACGCGTCGGTCGCCGAGTGGATGGCGACGAGCGCGAGACCTCCCTCCCGGACGCGCGTCCTGATCAATTCGCGCTGGCCCATGGTCCAGGGCGTCTCGCCGATGGTGAACAGTGCGAGTGCACGTGCGCCTTCGAGCGCACCCGGTTCGAGCGCACGGACGTCGGTGAGGCGTCGGGCCGAGAGCCCGTCGAGCTCGGCCACCTGCTCGAGCGCGACCGCAGCCTGGTCGAGCACTCCGTGCACGCCGGCAGGCCCGTCGGTGTAGGGCGCGACCTGGGTCACGAACAGCAGGTCGGAGCTCATCGGCTGGCCCGTTCGTGCATACGACGCTCGCCCTCTCTCGACCGGACCGGTAGCGTCAAACCCTGACGCACGAGTCAGGTTGGCACAAGCGGAAGGGCGGGCATGCAGCTGGGATTCATCGGGCTCGGTGCCATGGGTCTCCCGATGACCCGCCACCTCGTCGAGGCCGGCCACGCCGTGACCGTCGCTTCCCGCAGCCGGGGACCCGTCGACGCCGCGGTGGCGTTCGGAGCCACAGCGGGCGACGGTCCCGAGGCGGTCGTCGCCGCGAGCGAGATCACCATCCTGTGCGTCCCCAACTCCCCCCAGGTCGTCGAGGTGATCGACGCGGCGTTCGCGGCGATAGGTCCCGGGAAGGTCTTCGTCGACACGTCGACGATCGATCCCGAGGTCGAGCGGGCGCAGCACGACCGGGTGACCGCCGCTGGAGGTGGCTACCTCGAGGCCCCGTTGTCGGGCGGCACCGCGGGCGCGCACAACGGCACCCTCACGCTCATGGTCGGCGGTGAGCCGACGACGCTCGACGCGGCCCGGCCCGCGCTCGATCCGTTCGCGGGATTGGTCGTCCACGTCGGCGGCCCCGGGATGGGCCAGGTCGTGAAGCTCTGCAACAACCTCATCTACGCCGCGCAGATGCTCGCGACGGCGGAAGCCACCGTGATGGCCGAGAAGGCCGGCGTCGAACTCGGTCAGCTCCACGAGATCCTCACCCACGCGACCGGCGACTGCGTCGCGGTGCGCACCCGCCTCCCCGCGCCCGGCGTCGTACCCGACAGCCCCGCGTCGAACGGGTGGGCGCCCGGATTCATGACCGACCTCATGGCCAAGGACCTCGACCTCGCGATCGACTACGCGGCGAAGGCGGGCACACCCCTCTTCACCAGCGGCATGGTGCGCCAGGTGCTGGGCGCGGCGAGCCAGGCAGGCTACGGCCGGGAAGACTTCTCCGCGCTCGCCAAGGTCGTGCGCGCGCTCGCCGGTCTCCCCGTGGCGCCGTAGCTCCGCACGGATGCCTCCCATCCTCACGTTCGACCTCGGGACGAGCGCGACGAAGGCTGCACTGTGGGTCGAGGAGGAGCTCGTCGCGCTCGCCCGTGCTCCGATCGCGACCACGCACCCCGAACCGGGCTGGGCGGAACAGGATCCACGCGAGTGGTGGCGATCCGTCGCCGACTCGTGTGCAGCGGTACGCGCGACCGCACCGGAATCGTTCGCCGAGGTGTCGGCCATCGGCTTCTCGGCCGCGCGGGAGACGTTCGCGTTCGTCGACAACGACTTCCGCCCGCTCGGACCCGGCGTGCTGTGGTCGGACCAGCGCGGTGGCGCCGAAGCTCGTTCGCTCGGAGATCCGGCCGCGTTCCGCGCGCGCACGGGCGTTGTCGGGAACGGGGCGTCGCACGCGGCCAAGGTCCTCTGGGTCGCGCGCCATCGACCGCAGGAGCTCCGCGCCGCGCGCTGGATCGCGGCTCCGCGCGACCTCGTCGTCGCCCGACTCACCGGCGAGCTCGTCACCGACGTGACCCTCGCGTCGCGCACCGGATGGTTCGCGCTCACGGGGGGTTGGACCGCCGAAGGACTCGACCTGCTCGGCGACCGCCTCCCCCCGGTCTTGGCGTCGGACGCCGTGGTCGGGCCGCTGCTCCCCTCCGTCGCCGACGAGCTCGGACTCCGAGCCGGGACCGCGGTGGTGGTCGGAGCCGGCGAC
>JBBQMI010000149.1:0-5544 GCA_038328825.1 Acidimicrobiia bacterium
CACCGGCTTCGATCGAGTCGTGCAGGAGCTGCACCATCGCGTCGAGCTGCTCGGGTGTGGCTTCGTTGCCGACCGACTCCTCGCCCATCACGTAGCGCCGCAGCGCGCAGTGGCCGACGAGGAACCCGGCGTTCACGCCGATGTTGCCTTCGAGGCGGTCGAGGTAGTCGCCGAACGACTCCCAGTCCCACTTCACGCCGGTCTCGAGCGCGGGGAGGGGCATGCCCTCGACCTTCGCCATCATCTTGCGGATGTAGTCGGCGTCACGCGCCTTGATGGGCGCGAGGGTGAAGCCGCAGTTGCCGTTGATGATCGTGGTCACGCCGTGGACGTTCGACGGTGAGGCGACGGGGTCCCAGAAGAGCTGGGCGTCGTAGTGGGTGTGGGGATCGACGAAGCCGGGCGTGACGAGCTTGCCGGTGGCGTCGATCGTGGTGGCGCCGCCCGCGGCCGCGCGCGTGCCGGGGGCGGCGACGGCGACGATGCGCCCGTCGTGCACGCCGACGTCGGCGGGTCGGGGCGCCGCGCCGGTGCCGTCGACGATGGTTCCGCCGGAGATGAGGAGATCAAGCATGGTCACAGTCTGGCACTGCATCTGACGGGTCGTCAGGTCTAGGCTTCGGGTCATGAACTACGACGCTGACACGTTCCCCAAGGTCATCTCGGTCGACGACCACGTGATCGAGCCCGCAGGGGTGTGGCAGGACCGACTCCCGAAGAAGTACGCGGAGATCGGTCCCCGGGTCGTGCGCACGAAGATCGCCGAGATGACCTTCGTCGGTGGCAAGTTCGACTACCGCGCCGCCGAAGAAGGCGAGGAGGGCACGTATTGCGACTGGTGGTACTACGAGGACCTCAAGATCCCGCAGACCCGCCTGTCTGCCGCGGTCGGCGTGCCCCGCGAAGAGGTCACGGTCAGCCCGATCACCTACGGGGACATGCGCCCCGGCTGCTTCGACCCGGTCGAGCGCCTGAAGGACATGGACGTCAACTGGGTCGAGGCATCACTCTCGTTCCCGTCGTTCCCGCGCTTCTGCGGCCAGACGTTCCTGGAGGCGCAGGACCGCGACCTCGCGGACCTCTGCGTGAAGGCCTACAACGACTGGATGTTCGACGGCTGGTGCGCAGGCTCCGGCGGCCGTCTCATCCCGCTGCCGATCATCCAGCTGTGGGACGCCGAGCTCGCCGCGGCCGAGGTGCGCCGCAACGCCGCACGCGGCGCGCACGCGGTCTGCTTCACCGAGATCCCGCCGTTCCTCGGTCTGCCGAGCGTGCACACCGATTACTGGGACCCGTTCTTTGCCGCGTGTGCGGACACCGAGACCGTCGTGTCGATGCACATCGGGTCGAGCTCGAAGATGCCGTCCACGTCGGCCGACGCACCGCCCGCGGTGGGCTCCACGCTCACGTACATGAACGCGGCGATGTCACTCGTCGACTACCTGATGTCGGGTGTGCTCGAGCGCTTCCCGAAGCTCGAGCTCGCGTACTCCGAGGGTCAGATCGGCTGGATCCCCTACGTCCTCGAGCGCGCCGACGCGGTGTGGCTCGAGAACCGGGGTTGGGGCGGCGTCGCCGACACCGTGAAGCGTCCGCCGTCGGAGTACTTCCACGACCACGTCTACGGCTGCTTCTTCGACGACGTGCACGGCCTCAAGTCGCTCGAGGTGATCGGCGTCGAGAACGTCACCTTCGAGACCGACTACCCGCACAGCGACTCGACGTGGCCGCACACGAAGAAGGTCGCGATGGAGATCATGCAGGATCTCAGCGACGAGGACATCTACAAGATCGTCCGCGGCAACGCGATCCGCATGCTGAGGCTCCCGCTCGACCGTCCCTGATTGCTCCGCTCGCGCTTCGGTCGACGACGATCCGGGAGCGAGCCCGCTCGCTCCACCTCCCCTACACCGTGGGGATCAGGGTTCAGTTGGCGTCGGCGGTGCGGGTGGTCGGGCGCGACGACGGGCTGGTCGGCGCGCCGACGCGCGGCCATAGGGTGTCGAGGCCGTGACGGGTGATGCCGAAGGCCGAAGCGGTCGGACCGCCGTCGAGCACCCAGTCGGCGGCCATGATCTCGACCGTCGACGCGTGCAGCGACGGGAGCAGCGCGGCGATCACGTGCGCGGCCGCGCCGTGGAGGTGTCGCTTGCGGACCTCGCGCCCGTTCACCCGGTCGACGAGTTCGTCGACGGTGACGGCATCAGGTCCGGCGAGGTCGAACGTGCCCGCGGGAGTCGCGGGGTCGAGGGCAGCGTGCAGCACGGCTTCGACCACGTCTTCGCGCAGCACCGGCGTCCAACGCTGACGGCCGGTTCCGAGCACGGCGACGGCGTGGTCGCCACGCGCGAGGAACGAGGTCGCGGTCGGACCCGGTTCGGAGGGCGGGCCGATGATGTGGTCGCAGCGGAAGATCGTCGTCGGCACTCCTGTGTTCGCGAGCATCGCCTCGGCCTCACCCTTGGTGCGCAGGAACGTGTTCGGCGACATCGGGCCGGCGCCGGGGAACGACAGGAACACGACCCGGCGCACCGACGAGCCCTGGAGCGCACGGAGAACTGCGCGCGTCGTGCCGACGTTGGCTTTCTCGAACGTGTTCGGCCGTCGGGGCGCGACCGCGCCGGCGAGGTGGATGAGCGTGTCGGCGTCGCGGGCGGCATGGGTGAGGTCGTCTCCCCGCCCGATCGGTCGGACCTCGAGCGGGAGGTCGTCGAGGCGACGTTGCAGGGCACCACCGACCTGACCGCTCGCGCCGACCAGGACCACGGGCCCCCGAGTCCAGCTGTCGTCCATGTCTGCTCCTCGAAGGTGACGCCGATGGCCTTCGCGCGTTTCTCGGCGTCCCCGAGGACGACCTGAAGGGGATTCTTCCTGTTCAGCCCAGGAGCGCCGGGGCCAGGCGGCGCCAGCCGTCGAGGGGGCTCGCCTCGCCCGGCAGCGGCAGGACCTGGATGCAGACGTGGTCGGCGCCGGCGTCGTGGTGGGCTTGCACCCGGGCCGCGATCGCCTCCTCGTCGCCCCACACGACGATCGCGTCGACGAGCCGGTCGCTGCCGCCGTCGGTGAGGTCGTCTTCGGTGAAGCCGAGGCGCAGGAGGTTGTTCGTGTAGTTGGGGAGGCCGAGGTAGATCGCCATCGCTTCGCGGGCGACCTCGCGGGCCGCGGCCGGGTCGGTCTCGAGCACGACCTTCTGCTCGGGCGCGAGGATCGGTCCGGCGCCGAGGATCCCGCGCGCGATCGCGGTGTGCTCCACGGGAACGAAGTACGGGTGCGCACCCGAAGCCCGCTCCGCGGCCAGCGCGAGCATCTTCGGGCCCAGCGCGGCGAGCACGCGCAACGGCTCCGGGTCGGGCGCCACCGCCAGGTACGGGACCGAGTCCATGGCGTCGAGGTAGGCGCGCATCGTCGCGAGCGGGGGACCGTAGGTGTGGCCGCGCATGCCCTCGATGGCGGGGAGGTGGCTCACGCCGAGGCCGAGGAGGAACCGGTCGGGGAAGGCCTCGGCGAGGGTCTTCTGCCCGCACGCCATCGACGTCGCGTCACGGCCGTAGATCGTGGCGATGCCGCTGGCGAGCACGATCCGCTGCGTCTCGGCGAGGAACAGTCCCGCGCTCACCAGCGGATCGCGGCTGAAGGCTTCGGGGAGCCACAGCGCGCCGTACCCGAGTGCCTCGAGCTCGGCGACCATCTCGCTCGCCCGCGCCGCGCGTTGTGAGTTGAGGTGACCGGTCCAGATCCCGACTCTTCCCAGTTCCATCGACGCGAACCCTAGGTGAGAGGTCGAAATAGAACGCGTTATAGTCCGCGGGCCAGCCAGCGACGAGCTCGCTCCAGACCCCGGGGGGTACCGGACATGGTCGATACGGCCACGAGCACGACCGATTTCCGTCTGCTCATCGGCGACTCCTGGGAGTCGGGTGCCGATGGCACCTACGACGTGATCAACCCGGCCACCGAGGGCCTCGTGGGTGCCGCGCCCGAGGCCTCGGCCGACCAGGCGCGTGAGGCCGCCCGCGCCGCCGCCCAGGCGGTCCCCGCGTGGTCGCAGACCCCACCGGAGGAGCGCGCCGCACTGCTCCAGGCCGCGGGGGACCGCATCCGCGAGCGGGCCGAAGACCTGCTGCCCCTCGTGGTCGCCGAGACCGGATGCACCGCGACCGTCGGGCGCACGATGCAGGTTCCCGTCACCGCCAGTCGTTTCGACCGCTACGCCCGCGGTGCGCTCGAGCCGAGCGTCATCCCGCTCGCGCCCCAGGAGGTGCCGGCCACCGCGCTCGCTCCCGGTGGACTCATGGGCGCGCTCGCCCGACGCGCGCCGGTCGGTGTGGTCGCGTGCATCACGTCGTACAACTTCCCGCTCGTGAACATGGCCGGCAAGATCGGCCCCGCGCTCGCGATGGGCAACACGGTGGTCGTGCGTCCCGCGGGCCAGGACCCACTGGCGGTGATCGAGCTCGTGCGCATCCTGCAAGACGTCGGCTTCCCTCCGGGCGTGGTGAACGTGGTCGTCGGTTCGTCGCCCGCCACGGGTGAGGCGCTCATCGAGTCGCCCGACGTCGACATGGTGAGCTTCACCGGCAGTACCGCGGTTGGTCGTCGCATCGGCGAGGTCGCCGGCCGCACGTTCAAGCGTCAGCTCCTCGAGCTCGGAGGCAAGGGCGCAGCGCTCGTGCTCGACGACGCCGACGTCGCCACCGCCGTCGGCATGATCGGCTCGGTGTGGTCGTTCCACTCCGGTCAGATCTGCACGGCGCCGACCCGTGCGATCGTGCACCGCTCGATCTACGACCAGGTAGTCGGCGGCCTCGCGAAGATGGCGGGGATGCTGAAGGTCGGCGATCCCCTCGCCGCCGACACCGTGGTCGGGCCACTCATCACCGGCGCGCACCGCGACCGCGTGGCGGGCTACATCGCCTCCGGTGTCGAGGAAGGCGGCGAGATCGTCGCCGGCGGGGGACGACCCGCCCACCTCGAGACCGGCTTCTACATCGAGCCCACGCTCATCGCGGGCGCTCGTGCCGGGATGAAGGTCGTGCAGGAGGAGATCTTCGGTCCCGTGATCGTCGTCGTGCCGTTCGACGACGACGACGAAGGCGTCGCGCTCGCCAACGGCACCGAATTCGGCCTCTACGACTACGTGTTCAGCAAGGACTCCGCCCGTGCGATGAAGGTGAGTCGACGCATGCGGGCCGGCAACATCGGCATCAACACCGTGCAGCGCAACCACGAGACGCCGTTCGGGGGCACCAAGGCGAGCGGCGTAGGGCGCGACGGCGGATCGTTCGGCCTCCACGCCTACACCGAGCTCCAGTCCGTCGTCTGGCCGGGCTGATGGAACTCCCTCGACCTCGAGCGTCGCGCCAGGGGTATGCGCAGCGAGCCACCGTCGCGAGACGTGTCGCGGCGAAGCGCGGCGAGCGAAGAAATCAGAGGCGCGAGCGGAACGATCAGCGGTAGAGATGGAATTCGGTATGTTCCACTCGGCGCACGTGCCGACGCAGACCGACGCCGATGCTCAGCGACGCGTCGAGCACCGGCGCCTGC
>JBBQMI010000150.1:0-5529 GCA_038328825.1 Acidimicrobiia bacterium
CCCTGGCAGAACCCGGCCTTGTCGGTGGTGTCGGTGCCGTCGGCGCAGTGCAGGTTCGGGTTGTCGTGGCTGAACACGCCCGCCGGACTCTCCCACGACGGCACGACCCATGCGTGCACCATCCAGGTCGTGCGGTTCATGAACATGCCCTTCTGCGCGTCGCACATCGCCTTGGTGACGTCGGCGTCGGCCGGGAACGGCACCTCGATCTTGCCCGACGTGAACTTCACGCAGACCCCGCTGTGGCGGTGCCAGTGGTCGTTCGGACCGGCGAAGCCCTCGGGTGCCTGCGCGGCCCCACCGAGGTACATCAGACCGACGATGCGCGATGTCGGGCTCGTCCCGTCGTAGATGAGCGTCGACGCCTTGCCTGCATCGAACACGCCCGATGCCGCGGCGGCGATGCCGACGTAGTGCGCACCGACTCCTGGAGCGAAGCCGCCGGCGATGATGAAGCCCGCATCGGTGGCATCGGCAACCGTCGGGTACTGCAGCGCGAAGTTGCGCGCGGCGACGAGCTGCGCGGCCACGGTGTCACGCGTCGCGTCGTCGAGCGGAACGTCGGGCTGGAGCTCGGCCTGCTCGTCGGCGTTGCCGTGATGGTGGTCGACACCCGTGACCGCCGCGGTCGGGGTGGCTGCCGCCGCGCCAGTCGCCGCGGCCGACGTGGCCGCACCGGCGCTCTCGTCGGATCCATCGCGCGAGATGAACCCCACCACGAGCGCGGCAACGATGATCCCGACGAGCAGCGCCACGAGCATGCGCCGGTCGATCTCCGCCGTATCCTTCATCTTCCCCCCCGGGTCGAGTGGCCCGAGGGTAGCGGCTCAGCCGAGCACGAGCTCCGCAACGGTCCGGAGCGTCGCCGGGTCCCCGTAGACCTGGAGGGTCGTCACGACCGACTCGCGCCAGTGCTCGAGGTCGTCGCGGATCTTCTCCTTCGGGCCCACCAGCGAGGTCTCCTCGACGAGCGAGGTGGGCACGAGTGCGGCCGCCTCGTCCTTCTTGCCGTCGAGGTACAGCTCCTGGATCTTGCGGGCCTCGCCCTCGTAGCCCATGCGCGAGAACACGTCGGCGTGGAAGTTCATGTTCTTCGCGCCCATGCCGCCGATGTAGAGCGCGAGCACCGGCTTCATGAAGCTCGCGGCTTCCTCGACGTCGTCGGCGATGATGATCGGCACGGTCGCCGCGACCTCGAAGTCGTCGAACGAACGACGCGCACCGGGGCGCGCGAATCCTTCCGCGAGCGCCTCGCGGTAGAAGTCGTCCATCTTCGGGGAGTAGTAGATCGCAAGCCACCCGTCGGCGATCTCGGCCGTGAGCGACACGTTCTTCGGACCCTCGGATGCGAGGTAGATCGGCAGGTCTTCGCGCAGCGGATGCACGATCGACTTCACCGCCTTCCCCAGGCCCGTGCCGCCCGGGTACGGCAGCGTGTAGTGCTCCCCCTCGTAGGTGACGGGTTCCTTGCGGGCGAGGATCTTGCGGATGATGTCGACGTACTCGCGCGTGCGCGCCAGCGGCTTGGGGTACGGCTGGCCGTACCAGCCCTCGACGACCTGCGGGCCCGAAGCGCCGAGGCCGAGGATGAAGCGGCCTCCCGAGAGGTGGTCCATGGTGATCGCGGCCATCGCGGTCGCCGACGGCGTGCGCGCCGACATCTGGATGATCGACGTGCCGAGCTTGATCTTCGTGGTCGCCGATCCCCACCACGCCAACGGCGTGAGGGCATCGGACCCGTAGGCCTCCGCGGTCCACGCGGAGTCGTAGCCCATCTCCTCGGCGACGCGGAGCTGTTCCGGAACCGCGAGGGGCGGCGCCGCGTTCCAGTACCCGATCTGCAGCCCCAGTTTGAGATCCCGTGTGCTCATCTCGGTCAGCCTACGGTTTCGCCCCGACGCGCGTCGGCGAGGCGGTCGACCTCCGACTGCTTCGCTGGTAGACCCGCGCCGTGCAGAGCAGGTGGTTCGGCGCCTCGGCCGGCGCGGTCGCGGTCATGACCACGCCGATCGTGGTGTGGTGGATCGTCGGTGACCAGTCGTCGACCACGCTGAACCCCGACTACATCGTCAAACCACCGACGATCAGCACGACGAGCGAGCTCGCGCCGGGTCTTGTCTCAACGGTGCTCCTCGTCGCCTCGCTGACCGTGCTCGTGATCGCCACCCGTCGTCGCCAACTCGACCCGAGGTGGTGGAGCATCGTGCTGATGCTCATGGGTTCCGGCGCCATCGTCGGCCTGGCGGTCCGCGTCGTCACCGCCGGTGTCGTCGGGGCGAACATCGGCGGTGGGATCGTCATCCTGTTCGGCGGTCCTTTCGTCGCCGTGCTGATCGGGTGGGCAGGAGTTAGCGCCGCGTCACTCGTCCGACGCCGCCGCGCCGATCCACAAGGCGGCTGACGCCCGGACCTCGCCGGCAACGGTGAACCAGACGCGGACCGGGCCGTCGTCGTCTGCGACCAACTCGACGGCGTCACCGGGGTCGACGCCGGCCCGGTACTCCATCTCGATCCGCGTCGCCGTCGACTCGGGACGGAACGCCAGCTCGTCCTCGACGGCCGACCAGTACACGGTGTTGTTGACGTGCCCGAGCACGTCGAAGTCGGTGGCCCGCAACGGCCACACCCTCGTTCTGGTCATGTGAGGCGTTGCAGGCCAACCCAGATCCTGACCAGAACGGGGTTCGGGGGGTGCGGGGTGCTCGAGGCGGGCCCGAACCTTGCGGCGGGTGCCCTCCCCGTACACCTCGTGGAAGTTGGTCGGGACCGGCAGTGGTGCACCAGTCGTCTGATCGACGTGGACCCACACGCCTGCGAGCTCGACGGTCCCCCCGCGGGATCCGACGACGCTCGTCCTCCGCTCGGCCCACCGGGCTCCCGAGCCGCCGCAGAACGTCGTGACCTCCACCATCTGACCCAGCGACAACCGGCCCGACAGCTCACCCACGATCCGGCGCAGCACCCAGAAGCCGGTGTCATCGGTGAGACCGCTGTCGGCGGCGTCGTCGGTCGCGATGTCCTGGGCGTAGCGCGCGATCGCGTCGAGCCGCAGGGAGCCGTCGGGGCGCACGTCACCGAGGCGGACGCGCCGGGAGTGCGAGAACCGGCGGTCGTGTTCGCCGACAGCGACGAACTCGCTCATGCCGCGATGCCCGCGAGCGCGGCGACGAACGAATCCGTCCGATCGGAACGGGCGTTGGGACCGATCCCCCGGATTCGCGGCGGGAGCTCGAGCTGCACGCCCCCTACTCGGGCGCGGTTCACGGGGTTGTCGGGATGCAGGCCGCGCAGCTCACGCGGGATCGCGTCGACGTCGTCGATGATCTCGTAGTCGGGAAGCGCGGGACGCAGATCGCCCGCGACCCGCAACGCGAGGTCGCGGTCGGCGCCGCCGGCGAGGATCCGCGTCCACCAACCCTGACGCCCGTACCCGTGGATCGACACGACGATCTCGACGTGGTCGAGGAACGCACTGAGGGCCGCCGAGGACTCACGTCCGATGAGGTGCGACGGGACGTGCCACCGCAGGTCCGGTGGCTGCTCCACTGTGTAGAGCGACGCGCCCGCTGCGTCGGCCGCGGCCGTCGCGATCTCGGCGGTGCCCCGTTCGAGCGAACCCCCGTGGATCGCCATGAACCCCACAACCGATCGGAGCTCGATCGCCTCCCGCACGCCCGCGCAGTCGAGCAGCTCCGCGAAGCGACTCATCCCAACGCTTCGAGCAACCGGTCGATCTCGGAGACGTCGGCCGTCGTCGGCACGAGGACGAACTCGTCACAGCCGACGTCGGCGAGGGCGGCGACGGCATCGCGGATCGCGCCCGGATCCTTCAGTCGGGTCAATCCCGCCATCGCCTGCGCGACGTCGTCACCGAAGATGGACAGGTATTCGAACGCGTACGAGAAGAGTCGGTCCTCAGCGCCGGCGCCGAGCGCGAACCAGGTGCTCGTCGTGAGCGCCGGCGCGGTAGTACGGCCCGCGTCGCGCCACGCCGCCTCCACCGCTCGGAACTGACGGTCGACGCCAGCCGGGTCGGGCGCGAGGTCGAACCCCGCGAGACCGTCGGCCCAGCGAGCGCTGCGGGCCAACGACTTCGGACCCATCGCCGCGGTCCACAACGGCGGCCCGCCCGGCTGCAGCGGCTCGGGGCCGATCGGCGGGACACCCTCGACCGCGACGTCGCCGGCCCACACGGCCCGCATGGTCGCGACCTGCTCGTCGAGGCGCGCGAACCGTCGGGAGAAGGGTGCGCCCACGGCGAGATAGTCCTGTTCGCGACCACCGACACCGACTCCGAGCGTGAGCCGGCCGCCCGAGAGCACGTCGATCGTCGCGGCCTGCTTCGCGAGCCGCACCGGCTCGTGCGACGGCAGGACGACCACGGTCGACACGAGGCGGACGCGTTCGGTCGTGGCCGCGGCGAATGCGAGCGTCGTGACGAGGTCGTGGCTCCAGTACGCGATCCGCTCCCCGACCGACAGACTCGAGAACGGACCGTCGTCGATCCGCCGGCACCACTCGACGATCGTCGCGCGGTCGGTGCCGCGCACGAACGACGGGAGGGTGAGGCCGATGTCCACGGGAGTGACGCAGCCGCTGCGTCTACGCGTTCTTCGGAACGTCCTTGAACGGCTTGCCCTTGTTGGGGTCGGGCTCCTTCGGCAGGCCCAGCACGCGTTCACCGAGGATGTTCCGCTGCACCTGATCGGTCCCGCCGTAGATCGACGGCCCGGGCGAGAACAGGATCGTCTCCTGCAACATCCCGCCGCCGAGCGAGTCTTCTCCCATGAGCATCGTGTCGGCGCCGAGGATGTTCCGCTGGACCTGGTCGGTGCCGCCGTAGATCGACGGCCCGGGCGAGAACAGGATCGTCTCCTGCAACATGCCCCCACCGAGCGAGTCCTCACCCATGAGCATCGTGTCGGCCCCGAGGATGTGACTCCCGACGTCTCGGTTCAGCCGCAGCATCTCGCTCATCATGAGCTTGGCGATATTGGGCCCGCCGGCAGCGCCACCGCCGCCCTTGGCCCGCAGCATCGTGAACTTGCCGAGCTCCTGCAGCGTGTACAGCTGGGCGATGCCCTGCCGCACGACGGGGTCGTCACTCTTGCCGACCTCCCGGGCCAGCTTCATGAGCGACTTCGCCATGCCACCACCGCCGCCGCCCGTCCCACCGGTTCGGACCTGACCCACGGAGTCGCCGACCCGCTTGTCGAGCTGGCCGGCCTTGGCGCCCGGGAACGCGGCTCCCGCGGCACCGCTGCCACCGCTGCCGAGCCCGGCTCGTTCGGCCGCAAGCGTCGTGTTGGTGACCGCCCATCCGTTGTTCAGTCCACCGAGCATGTCGTCGTTGTGGACGCGCGCCCCGTCGATGAACACCTCGTTGAACATCGCCCGGCCGGTCATCTCCCGCAACGGCCGGATCTCGACGCCGGGTTGGTCCATCTCGAACCGGAAGTAGGTGATGCCCGCGTGCTTCGACGCGTCGGGATCGGTGCGCGCGATGAGCATCCCGAGGTTGCAGATCTG
>JBBQMI010000151.1:0-5526 GCA_038328825.1 Acidimicrobiia bacterium
CGAGGCGCACCTGAGTGGCCGTCACCTCGTCGGTCGAGCTCACCTCGACGCCCAGGTGGTTCAGCGTGCCGGGCACGCCGGTCCCTTCGATCAGCACGAGCTTCAACGGTGGCTCGTCGACCGCAAAGTTTGCGTAGCCCGGGCGCTGCTTCGCGGGTTCGGTGCCGAACAGCTTCGAGTAGAAGGCCACCGCCTCATCGAGATCCGACACGTTCAACGCAAGCTGGACTCGGCTCATCGCCGCCTCCTGATAGATTGGTGTCCGTCGATACATCGACTCTCGCGGATCTATCGACGGTTGTCAATCTGGGAGTGACGGATGAGCGTCAAGACGAGCACCAAGGCCCGGGCCCGAACCGGCGGGGACTGCTGCCCGTCTGTCCTCGCCGCCCCCCTCGACGAACGCCAAGCAGCCGACCTCGCCCAAGCGTTCGCTGCGCTCGGTGACCCGGTGCGCCTCCGTCTGCTCAGCCTCATCGCCGACGCGGGTGAGGTCTGCTCATGCGACCTCCTCGAACCCCTGGCCAAGGCACAACCGACGATCTCGCACCACACCAAGGTCCTCGCCCAGGCAGGACTCATCACCGGCGAAAAGCAGGGCCGATGGGTCTGGTGGCGCGTCGTCCCCGAACGCCTCGCGACTCTCAGAGCCGCGCTCGCCGACTGAGCCGCGGACACGCCTTCTCAGCTGCTGCGTTCCCGCGGCCCTGCGTACTCAGCTTTGGAAACGGCCCGAGGGATAACCGCGATTATCCCGCGGATATCCCGCGGCCGTCGTCGTTCGGGGTCGTCCGAGGTCATTCGCACATAGGCTCTGAACTGCGCAAACAGTTCGCCAGCGTCCGTGGAAAACCATTTGGACCCATTCCCAAGCTGAGAACGCGAGTTCGATTCTCGTCACCCGCTCTCGATACGAAGACCCAGGTCAGCCGATGCAGGAGCTCGCTCACCATCTCGGGGTCGCCTGATTCCCGGCCGATGAAATCTCGCCGCGGGACAGGTCAACCAGCCCGACCGACCACCACCACCCGAAGGAGCCGGCATGTCGCGCGTCCGCGTCCACAACTTCTCGATCTCGCTCGACGGGTTCGGCACCGGCGAGGGGCAGTCCCTCGACACGCCGTTCGGCCACGCCGGACATCGGCTCCACGAGTGGATGCTCGCCACTCGGTTCGGCCGCCGAGAAGTCCTCGGCGAGTCGGGCGGCACCGAGGGTGTCGACAACGCGATGGCCGAACGGCACGGACCCGGGATCGGTGCGGAGATCATGGGCGCGGGCAAGTTCGGCCCTCCGGGCTGGCAGGACGATGCGGAGTGGCGCGGATGGTGGGGGGACAACCCCCCGTTCCACACGCCGACGTACGTCCTGACCCACCGTCCACGCCCGCCGCTTCCGATGGGCGGGGGTGTGGGACGGCCTGGAGGCGTTGGAGCAGCACTACGACCTGGAGGTGGTCTCGACGCCCAGCGGCGTCACCCACCTCACGTTCACCCGATGACGAGGCGGTGCTGAGCCAACGGGACCGTCGCTGCCATCGCCACTACGGGTCTTCAGTTTCGTCGCGCGACCGATGCTCACCTACACGACGGTCGGTACCGCGTACTCAGCTTTCCGAACGCCCCGCTAGATGGCGGCGATTGACCCAATGATACTCCGGCGACGGTGCTCGGTCGGCCCGCTCAATCATGGCGGTGGCGGTGGTGGACGTCGGAGGTGTGCTCGTGGCGGTGGGCCAGTGGCTCGTGCTCGTGCCAATGCGAATGAGGTTCCGGAGGATCGATCTCGTCCGGATGCGTGTGGTGATGGTGCTCGTCGTGGAAGTGGCGATGCTCGTGTGCAAGCGCGAGGTGTCGGTGCTGGTGTTCGTGACGATCGGACAGCAACAGCCCGGTCCCGATCCCCATCAACACCATCGCGAGCCCCGACGTCAGGTCGATGCCTTCGCCGAAGACGATGACCGCGACGACGACGCCAGCGAACGGCGCCGTCGCGAACAACGCAGCTTCGCGGGCCGCGCCGAGCGCGCGGAGCGCGTACGCGTCGAAGAGCACGCTCGCGCCGTAGCTGACCGCGCCGATCGTCAGGCCCGCGACGATCACCCACCCGGCGGGCAGTCCGGCACCGCGGGCGAACGCGATGAGGAGATTCACCGACGCCGCGACGAGAGCCTTGATCCGAACGATGACGACGGGATCGCGAACCGTGAGCCGCTGCGTGAGGTTGTTGTCGATCGCCCAACCGACACAGGCGGCCGAGATGAGAACGACGCCGATCGGATCTGGGCTCGATCCTCCCGGCGCCCATCCCAGGAGCACCGCGCCGGCAATGATGACCAGGCCTGCGGTCCATGCCCGGCGGGTCAGGTACTCCCCGAACACCCAGACGGCCAGGATGGCCGTGAGTGGTGCCTCGAGGTTGAGGGTCAACGAGCCGGTCACGCCGCTGACCCGCTGCAAGCCGACGAGGAACAACACGGGCGCGATCACACCGCCCGCGGCTACGACCGCTCCGAGAGTCGGGAGATCCGAACGAGTGAGGCGCGCTTCATGTCGGCGCCTCGATCCGCCTGCGAGCAACAAGACGAGCCCGGCACCGAGGTACAGGACACCGGCGAGCAACTGAGGATCCGCGTCGGAGACCAGCCGTTGCGCGAACGGCGCGCTCGCTCCGAACGAGACCGCCGCCAGCAGTCCGCACGCCACGCCGGCGCGGGTCGGGGACCGGGTATCGCTCACGCGTCGACGGTACCCGTCGAAGCTGAGAACGCGGGTCGATTCTCGTCACCAGCTCCCAGTCTTCATAGCGCTTGCCGGGAAAGAGCGGGCACGCATCACCACAGCCCATCGTGACGACGACGTCGGCGGCCCGGACGATCTCGTCGGTCCATGGCTTCGGGAACTCGCCGGAGATGTCGACGCCGATCTCGGCCGTCGCGGCAACCGCCGACGGGTTGATCACGTTGCCGGGTTCGGAGCCGCCGGACCATGCGATCGCGCGGTCGCCGGCGACATGGTTGAACCAGCCGAGGGCCATCTGGGAGCGCCCGGCGTTGTGGACGCAGAGGAACAACACGGTGGGGAGCCTGCCGTCAGCTTGTCCTTCGACGCGGGCGAGCGCGTGGAGGCGTTGGCGGGCGAACCGTTCGGCCATGAGGGGCAGGAAGCTCGCGACCCTGGCCCGGTTGGCGAACTGGTCGTAGCTGCTCACGAGGAACCGCTCGATGGTCTCGGTTTACCTTCGAACTCAGTTGCGAGGCGCTTCGGAGCGGAGCGCAGGGCGATGTTCTGCTCGATCGGGGGGTTCGCGGTCATGGGTGCCTCCTCAGCCGGGTTCGGCGTCGTGGGGAACGATCAGGTCGACGGCGGGAAGGTTCGGGTTCAGGTAGTGACCGAGCGCGATCGCGCCGAGCGCTCCGGCGATCTGAGCGACGATTGCGGCCTCCTGATAGATGTCGTTTGTCGATGTATCGACTCTCCGCGGGATCTATCGATGATTGTCAATATTTCGGCGGCTCCCCTCGACGAGGGTCAGGCCGCCGAGCTCGCCCAAGCGTTTGCGGCGCTCGGAGATCCCGTTCGTCTCCGACTCCTCAGCCTCATCGCCGACGCCGGAGAGATCTGCTCCTGCGACCTCCTCGAACCCCTCGCCAAGGCCCAGCCGACGATCTCGCATCACACCAAGGTCCTCGCCGAGGCCGGTCTCATCACCGGCGAGAAGCAAGGCCGATGGGTCTGGTGGCGCGTCGTCCCCGAACGGCTCACGACCCTCCGAGCCGCGCTCGCCGACTGAGCCGCGTCGTCACCCGGCGAGCCTCGTCGGGTTCGGATTGGGCACCCTGTTCGTCGGCGCGTTGCTCGCGCTGACCGGTCCGCGCTGCCGTCAGTTTCGGGCGCGCGCGGTCGCGACGAGCGCGACCATCGCCTGACGGACCTCGTCGCCGTTCGTGCACTCTTCGGGGAACCCGAGTCGGACCGCGGCGCGCCCGTTCGGGCCGACCGCGATCATCTCGAAGCCGTAGCGGTCGACCGCCGACATCGTCGCCTCGGTCGTGTCGGGTCGTCCGAGCAGGTGCCGGCAGAACAGGACCTGCGCGGCGGCGTGGTCGGCGTTCATGTGCTCGACGATGCCCGCCGCCGCGCCAACGAGTGGATCGGGTTCCGCCTCGGCGTAGGTGGCGGCGTCGACCCAGCTCATGCGGCCGTACCCGCCGACGTAGCGAATGCTCTCCACGTCGAGCCGGTAGAAGGTGAAGTCGCCGAAGTCGATGTAGTACGACGCCGTGGGGTTGGCCTCGAGGTACCGCTCGCGCGCCATCGGGCGATCGGCATCGGCCACCGTCGACAGCAGCCCGAGGAGCGTGACCCTCCCGCTCGCGAGCGGGTCGGCGCCCTCGGGGACCGGTTCGGTCACGAGCAGGCTGCCACGCGGGTCACGGATCGCGTTCTGGGTGTGCTCGGCCATCAGGCTGACGAAGAAGAGTGGGTTCCCGCGATCGTCGAGTCCGAAGCTCGCGACCGAGCCGTAGGGGTAGCCCGCGGGATCGGCCGCGAGGGTCGACAGCGCACCGCGGCTCGCCGACGCGACGAGCGTGCGGCACCGCTCGGCGTGCGACGGCTCGGGCGGAGGCGGACCCGCAGCCGAATCCGACACCGCGCCGCCTTCGTCGCCGGTGGGAACGTCGTGGCCGGTCGGTCGCTCAGTCATCGCGCCACGCTAGGGGCCACGGCTGCTGGCAGCACCACTCGGGCACTCCTCCGGCCTTGGTGGTCAGCGCGAGTGCAGCGCACGCTCGAGGAACCGTTGTACGGCTTGCGCCGATTCGAGACGCCACGCGTCGACCAGATCGGCGCGGGGCGCCGAGGCGGCCTCGCGCAGCCCGGCGATGATCGGTCGGAGCTCTCGCTGCTGGGCGCGCAGCAACGGGCGCGTGTCGATCCCGAGACGCTCGGAGACGACCAGCTTCACGAGCAGCTCCGTGCGCACGTCGCGCAGGTGCTCGACGGGTGCGGCCAGCCAACGCTCGAGCTCACGTCGACCGGCCGGGGTCGCGGCATGGATCGTGCGAAGGGGTCCGTCACCCGGCTCGGTGCGCGTGGCGCGGATGAGCTCCCGGGTGGAGAGGTTGTCGAGCGCGCGGTACGCGAGCGGGCGTGAGAGCGTCCACACCCGGCCGACGTCACCGCCTGGGGCGACCTCCCGGACGATGGCCCAGCCGTGGCGCGGCTTCTCGGCGAGCAACGCGAGGACCGCGTGGTCACCGAGTGAGAGCGCCGCCACACTCATGCGGGGAAGACCGTGATGTCGGTGGCCTTGACCGAGGTCCAGATCGGAGTGCCGCCGACGAGGGCGAGATCGGCGACCGCGGCCGGCGTGATCTCCGCGATCAGCGTGACCGGGCCGACGACCCGCACGCGCACCCGTTCTCCCGACGGTTCGATGCTGTCGACCGTGCCCGCCCACGTGTTGCGCGCGCTCCCGCTCGGACGCTCGCGGTGGAGCGCGACCGAGTGCGGGTGGACGACGGC
>JBBQMI010000152.1:0-5508 GCA_038328825.1 Acidimicrobiia bacterium
TTGACCGAGCTCGACTACGCCTGGCTGGAAGACGTCGCGATCGTGGAGCGCCACAACTCGGGTCGGATCTCGACGCACACGACCCACGGCTCGGTGGCCGCGGGCGCGGCATGGGGTGGCCTCACCGGACTGCTCGTCGGACTCCTGTTCCCGCCCCTCGGCTTCCTCGCGGTCTGGGCGGGCGGCATGGCCGTCGGCGCGGGCATCGAGAAGGCCACCAAGGAGAACGGCCTGCCGAAGGGCTTCCTCGACCAGGTGAAGGCGGAGCTGACGAAGGGCTCGTCGGCCCTCATCCTGTTCGGTGCGTCGGGCGACACCGAGGAGATGTCGAAGGCGTTCGAGAAGTACAACCCGACGAGCGTGGTGCGCGAGTCGATCAGCGACGAGACGGTCGAGTCGTTGAAGAAGACGCTCGACGCTGCGCCCGCCGACGCCTCGTAGGAGACGGAGGCGGTGGGTCCTCTCCGGGACGGGGCATGAGCTCCACGTTGTCGACGGGCTCCCGGCGGGTCGCCGCGCTGGTGGCGCTCCTGGTGTACCTCGCCGCCGCGGCCGCAGTGGCGGTGGTGCTGTTTCGGAACCTGGGGGCCTTCGTGCTCGCGTGGGTCATCGCCATCATCGGCGCGATCGCGGCCTGGCTCATGGTGACCCGCCGGGGCGCGGCGCGCCTCGCCGGGAGCATCGTGGCGGTGCTCGCGGTGATCGGGATCGTCTGGGTGCTCGTGGCCAACGACTCGGTCGGTGGGCTCCTCGTCTGCGTCGCGCTCGTCGTGGTCGCGACGGTCTTGGCGACCTACGCGCTGGGAGTGCACAAGCGGGCGCTGGCCGAGGCGCCGACGCCCGGGGTACGCGTCGCGCCACCGTCACGTCCGGTCCTGCTCATGAACCCGAAGTCGGGGGGCGGCAAGGCGGAGAAGCTCGACCTCGAGGGCGAGGCCCGCACGCGCGGGATCGAGCCGGTGCTCCTGCAGTCGGGCGACGACTTCCAGGCCCTGGCGCGCGATGCCGTCGCGCGCGGGGCGGATGCGCTGGGTGCCGCCGGCGGCGACGGCACCCAAGCGTTGATCGCCGAGGTCGCGATGGAGCACGACCTGCCGTTCGTGTGCATCCCCGCCGGGACTCGGAACCACTTCGCGCTCGACCTCGGAGTCGACCGCGACGACGTGGTGGGTGCGCTCGACGGGTTCACCGACGGTGTGGAGCGGCGGGTCGACCTGGCGCGCGTGAACGACCGACTGTTCGTCAACAACGTGTCGCTTGGTGTGTACGCGCGCATCGTGCAGTCGGATGAGTATCGCGACGACAAGCTCGGCACCGTCGCCCGGATGCTGCCCGACCTCCTCGGGCCCGACTGCGACCCGTTCGACCTCGAGTTCGACGGACCGGGTGGCAACACCCACGACTCCGCCGATCTCATCCTCGTCTCGAACAACGTGTACACCTTGGAACGGATCGCGGGATTCGGCACCCGAGCCCGGATGGACGAGGGCGTACTGGGCATCACGGTCGTGGAGGTGCGTGACGCGCGCGACCTGGCTGAGCTCGTCGCGCTGCAGACCACGGGAGGGGTGTCGCGGTTCCGGGGGTGGCGGCAGTGGACCGCGCCGAGCTTCGAGGTCCGGTCGGGTGAACCGATCGAGGCCGGCGTCGACGGTGAGGGTCTGCTGCTCGACGGTCCGCTGCGCTTCTCGGTGCTGCACGGCGCCCTCCGGGTGCGGCTCGCACCCCACCATCCCGGGTACTCGCCGGCCGCGGTCCGACCCGCGGTGGGTCGCTCGACCGTGGCCCGCCTGGCCCGGCTCGCGCTCACGGGTTCGGCGACGTGAGCGGTCCGTACCGGTCGGGTCGACGCGTGGTGAGGAACGGGAACAGCTCCAGCCAGTCGCGACGCTGCTCGAGGTCGAGCTCGGCCACGAGCACGGCCGGCTCGTCGCGCGGGGCTTGCACCAGCACCCGCCCGTAGGGGTCGCTCACGAACGACGAGCCGTAGAAGGTCAACGGGCCCTCGCTCCCGGTGCGATTCACCGCGACCATGAAGGTGCCGTTGGCGATGCCGTTCCCGCGGATCACCTGCTCCCAGAGCGGCTCGGTGTCGAACCCCGGGTGATCGGGCTCGGATCCGATCGCGGTCGGGTACACGAGCACCTCGGCGCCCGCGAGGGAGTAGGCGCGGGCGAGCTCCGGGAACCACTGGTCCCAGCAGGTCGGGAAGCCGACGTGCGTCCCCACGACGTCGACCACCGGGAAGCCCGATGCTCCCGCTCGGAACCACTGGTCTTCGTAGTAGCCCGCGGTGATCGGGATGTGGGTCTTGCGGGTGCGCGCAAGGAGCGTGCCGTCGGGCGCGACACAGATCGCGGTGTTGAACCCGAGGCCAGGACCGTCGTCGGCCTCCGGCGCCTCGTACAGCGACGCGTGCACCGCCACACCGGTCTCGGCCGCGCACGCGCGCGCGAGCTCGAACGTCGGTCCGCCCGGTAGCGCCTCGGGCTCGACGCCGCCGGCAGCCGGGCCGACCGCGGACACGGCGAAGTACGGCGAGAGGGTGAGCTCGGGGAGGCACACCAAGGTCGCGCCGGTCTCGGCTGCGAGCCGCACTCCTTCGACGAGCGCCGCCGCGTGGGCCTCCGGGTCGGGGTCGAATTGCATCTGCACCGCACCGATGCGGACCCGCCGACGCGCCGGTGGCGTGGTCGACGCGTCGCTGACCCGCGCCGGTGACGCCGGCGGTTCCAGTGCCGTGATCAGTCGCACGCCGGGACCTGCTGGGTGATGCAGTGCACGCCGCCGCCACCGAAGGCGAGCACCGCGCCGGGAACACCGACCGCCTCCCGGTCGTACAACGCAGCCACCCGGTCGAGCACCGCCTGGTCGTCGGCGCGCCCGGTGACCGGTACGACGACCACGTCGTTCGCGACGTACCAGTTGAGGTACGGCACCGGGACCGTGACCGTCCCGACGCGCGCGTAAGGCAGATGTCGGAACTCCACCACCTCGAGGCCGGCGTCGCGCAGGACGGCGACGTTGGCGCGCAGGCGCGCCGCGTTCGGCGCTGTGGGGCCGGCAGCCGTCTGGACCGCCACGAGCCCGGGTCGGACGAAGGCGGCGACGTTGTCGACGTGGCCGTCGGTGTCGTGGTCCTCGACGAGTCCGTACGGCAACCACACCAGCTCTTCGACACCCAGCTGCGTCTGCAGCACCGCTGCGATCTCGGCGCGAGTCATCGTCGGGTTGCGATTCGGGTGGAGGAGGCACTGCTCGGTGGTGATCGCGGTGCCCTGTCCGTCGACGGAGATCGCTCCGCCTTCGAACACCATGGGAACCCGCCGGTGATCGATGTCGAGCACGTCGGCGAGGCGCGCCGCGAGCGCGTCGTCGGCCCCGTAGGGGTGGAACTTCCCGCCCCAGGAGTTGAACTCGAAGTCGACCGCGATCCGAGCGCCGGCGTCGACGACGACGATCGGTCCGGTGTCGCGCAGCCACGAGTCGTCGATCGGCAGCGCGACGATCTCCACACCCGCACCGCACGCGCGCGCAGCGTCGTCGACGTCGTCGGAGTTCGCGACCATCGAGACGGGTTCGTGCCGAGCGATGGCGCCCGCCACCACCGCATAGTCGTGCTTGGCGTCGTCGAGGTGCGGGCCCCACAGATCGCGGCGCGTCGGCCAGGCCATCAGGGTGCGTTCGTGGGCTGCGGTCTCGGCCGGCATGCGCGGGGTCATCGCTTCCCTATCCTGACCCACGTGAACCCACCCCCGGCACCGACCCCCGCGCTCGGCGACGTGCGTGTCGTCGACATGGCCACCGTCCTCGCCGGCCCCGGCGCAGCCCGTTACCTGGCCGACTTCGGCGCCGACGTGATCAAGATCGAAGCCCCCGCCGGCGACGGGACCCGCCGGATGGGGTGGACCGACCCCGCCGACGGCACGTCGTACATGTGGAAGCTCATCGGGCGGGGGAAGCGCACCGTGGTGCTCGACCTGAAGACCGAATCCGGCCTCGACGCCATGCTGCGCCTGGTCGACACTGCCGACGTGCTCGTCGAGAACTTCCGGCCGGGGAAGCTGGAGGCCCTCGGTCTCGGCCCCTCGGTGCTGCTCGAGCGCAACCCCGGGTTGATCATCCTGCGGGTGACGGGATTCGGCCAGGACGGCCCCTACGCGGGGCGGCCCGGCTTCGCGACGATCGCCGAGGCGATGAGCGGGTTCGCCGCGATCAACGGTGAACCCGACGGCGCACCGCTCCTCCCGCCGATCGCGCTCACCGACGAGATCGCTGCGCTCGCCGGTGCGTTCGCGGTCTTGGTCGCGTTGCACCACCGCGAGCGCACGGGCGAGGGACAGGTCATCGACGTCAACCTGCTCGAGTCGATGCTGCAGTTCATGGGCGCGCTCCCGAGCGCGTTCGCGCACCTGGGATACCTCCAACCGCGGCTCGGCGCGGGGATCCCGTACACGGTTCCGCGCGGCACGTACCGGTGCCGCGACGGCGGGTGGGTCGCGTTGTCGACCTCGGCGGAGAGCGTCGCCGAACGGGTGCTCGACCTGCTCGGCGTCGGCGACGACACGCGGTTCGACTCGTTCACCGGCCGGGCCGAGCACCGCGACGAGCTCGAAGCCGTGGTCGTCGCGTGGATCGCGGAGCGGGACTCGCCCGAGGTCCTCCGGGCGTTCGACGAGGCCCACGCGGCGATCGCGCCCGTGTTCTCGATGGCCGACGTCCTCGCCGATCCGCACGTCGAAGCGCGGGGGAGCATCGTCGACGTCGACGGTGTCCGTATGCAGGGTCTGATCGCGGGATTGTCGCGCACGCCCGGACACATCCGGCATCCCGGCCGCCCACTCGGCGCCGACACCGACGCCGTGCTCGCGGAACTGAACCATCCAGACGCCACGCGACCCGAGGAGGATCGGGTGTAGAGAGCTCCTCGGCCCGGCCGGCCGGGACCCCAACGGCCTCCTCGGGACGCGTGGCGTCTGCAGTGTGGCGCATTGTCTCAGGTTTTCCAACAATCCCTGTGGATAACATCGGGGTTCGACTCGTACACCGGGGGGATCATGGGAATCACGAGCGCAGAACTGACCGAGCAGACGGCGGGTCGAACGCTACCGCTCGCGTTCCGGGACCAGGTCAGGGCCCGTCCCGACGCGGTGGCACTCCGGTGGCTCGACGGCACCGCGTGGAAGGAGTGGACCTGGGCCGAGTACGGAGATCGTGCGGCCCGTCTCGCCGGCGCGCTCGGCGATCTCGGTGTCGGGCACGGCGACCGTGTCGTGCTCATGATGCGCAACCGGCCCGAGTTCCACGTCGCCGACGTTGCCGTGATGCTCGTCGGTGCGACCCCCGTCTCCATCTACAACTCGTCGTCGTCGGAGCAGGTCGCGTTCATCGCGGGCAATTGCGGGGCCCGGGTCGCGATCGTCGAGGACGCGGCGTATCTGGCGACGCTGCTCGAAGCCCGTCTCCAGCTCCCCGAGCTCCGCTACATCGTGGTGATCGACGACGTCG
>JBBQMI010000153.1:0-5503 GCA_038328825.1 Acidimicrobiia bacterium
TCACCCACGTCTTCGGCGAGTGTGAATCCGACCGCGGCGGTGATCCACGTGAGGCCAGCGAAACCGAGTGCGAAGCGAGCGGCGTGCTTGCGTACGAGTGCCCGACCCTGGCGTGTCGATGCTCCGCCGATCGCGACGAGCCGGAACACGACTGCGATGACTCGGATACCCCGACCGGCGCGGAGCGCCCTCAGCGAGCCGGTTGCCCTGAGCCCGGGGATCAGGGCCAGTGCCTGACTCACGACGATGAGGAGACTGGTCCAGTCTCCTCGGATGTACGCCCTGCGAGGCGACGCGAGGGCGAGTTCAACGACGTAGTCGACCGCGAACGCGACAAGAAGGACGACGTTGACGACGTCGAGGAAGATTCGATCTGCGTAGGTGAGCTTGTGTCGCTCGATTTCAAGAAGCAAGAGCGGGAGGCTTCCGATGGCAAGAACAAGCAACGGTCCGTCGGTCCACTTGCGCCACGTTTCCAGACGAGGAGTGCTGTAGTCAGTCATGAGCGAAAGCGTCGCGCACCGTGCCGCGTGTGGCCGCGACCCGGACGAGCCCACGAAACTGGTCTGGGTCATGGTCGAAGCACTCGACGAGGTGTTGCGTTGACCACCTGAGGCCAACGCCGATCCGTCGCGGATTCGGATCGGGCAAATGTTCGTGTGCCGGGGGAGCGCAGCGTGCGAGTGTGGATCGCTGTGAGCGAAGCCCGACTGATCCTCACCTGCGGGTTGCCCGGGGCGGGCAAGACCACACTCGCGGGGCAGCTCGCCGCGGACCGGAACGCCGTGCGCCTCACGAAAGACGAATGGCTCTGGGCGCTCGGCTCCACTCCTTGGGACACGCCGACCCGGGAGAAGGTGGAACATGAACTCTGGCAGCTCGCCCAGGAGATCCTGCGCCTTGGCCTGAGCGTGGTCCTCGACTTTGGCCTCTGGGCGCGGATCGAACGTGACGAGATGCGATCCGTGGCCCGTGGCCTTGGTGTCGGCGTCGAACTGCACTACCTCGACGCGCCTGCCGACGAACTCTGGCGACGCATCGATGCGCGGAACTCGCAGCCGCCCTGGAACAGCCACCCGATCCGCCGAAGCGACCTCGACGGGTGGCTTCGACTCTTCCATGCGCCCGATGCTGTCGAGCTCGCGTTGTTCGACCCCCCGTCAGACTTGATCTGACCCATGCCGATCGGGCGGTCAGGAGACCGGGCCGGGGAGCCGCGCGTCGCGGAGTGCCGACCGACGGACCTTGCCGGCGTCGTCGCGCAGCGGCTCGTCGACGCGCTCGAACGTCCGCGGGATCTTGTAGCGGACGATCAGGTCGGCGAGGTGCACCCGGAGCTCGTCGTCGGTCACGTCGCCGTCCGTCTGCACGATCGCGTGCACGCGGCTTCCGATGTCGTCGTCGGGGAGGCCGATCACGCAGCTCGACGCCACGCGCGGGTGCGCGTCGAGCGCGCCCTCCACCTCGGCCGGGTACACGTTCGATCCGCCGACCAGGATCATGTCGGCGGAGCGGTCACCGAGGTAGAGGTAGCCGTCGGCGTCGACGTGGCCCATGTCGCCGAGCGACTCCCAGCCGTCGACGGTGCGCGCGTTGGCACCGAGGTAGCGGTACGTCGCGACGCCCTCCGGCGCACGCATGAACACCTCGCCCGGTGCACCGGGCGGGAGCTCAGCGCCATCGGCGTCGAGGATCCGGATGTCTCCGTACGCAGGGCGACCGACCGAGCCACGATGCTCGAGCCACTCGTCGCCGCGGATCACGGTGACCATCTGCGCTTCGGTGCCGCCGTACAGCTCCCAGATCTTCTCGGCACCGAGCCAGTCGATCCAGACCTGCTTGAGCCACGCGGGGCAGGGGGCCGCGAGGTGGAACACGACCTGGAGCGACGACAGGTCGTAGCGCCCGCGCACGTCGTCGGGCAGCTTCCAGATGCGCTGCATCATGGTGGGGACTGCGTACATCCAATCGACGTGGTGCTCCTCGACGAGCGCGAGCGCGGCTTCGGGATCGAAGCGTGGCATCACCACGACGTGGTTCCCCGTGAACAGCGCTGCGGCGCCGAACGAGAGGGGGCCGTTGTGGTACAGCGGTCCGGTGGCGAGGTGCACGCCGTCGGGGGTCATGCCGAAGCCCGCGGCGGTGAGCGAGACCGACTCGGTGACCGCGGCGCCGCCGGCGACGATCAGCTTGGGCCGACCGGTGCTCCCACCGGAGGTCGGAGCCTTCCACGCGCTCGCCGATCGGATCGGCAGCGGCGCGTCGGAGAGCTCGGGATCGGGTTCGAACCTCGTGTCGACACACGCATGACCTTCGGCATCGAGACCGACCACGAGCATGGGATCGGCGAGCTCGATGATGGCGTCGAGCTCCGCACGGGGCAGGCGGGCCGAGACCGGCTGCGGGGTGGCGCCGAGCTTCCAGGTCGCGATCGCGGCTTCGAACCACTCGACGCTGTTCGGGAGGCCGATGGTCACGAACGAGTCGGGTTTCACCCCGAGCGCGGCGTAGGCCCGGGCGAGCCGGTTGGTGCGCAGGTCGAGCTCCCGGCGGGTCACCGTCCGTCCGGCCGACGTGATGGCCGGGCGATCGGGATCGGCTTCGGCCTGGGCGAGGAGGGTGACGGCAAAGGGGGTGGCCACGCGGTGATGCTCGCCGCGCGGTGTGGTCGGGGTCAACGCCAGAATGGGGCGTGCTCTTCGCGGACGTGGTGACCACCTCTTCGTCGGTCGCGGCGACGAGCTCGCGGACGGCCAAGATCGAGGCGCTCGCCGAGCTCCTCCGGCGCCTGGCCTCCGACGAGATCGCACCGACCGTCGGGTTCCTCACCGGCACGCCCCGTCAGGGTCGGATCGGCGTGGGCTGGGCATCGGTGACCGCAGTCGAGATCGCCCCCGCCGTGGTCCCGAGCCTCACGATCGCCGACCTCGACGCCGCGATCGTCGCGCTGGAGGAGACCCGGGGTGAGGGCTCGGCCGCGGCTCGTCAGGCGCTGCTCGTCGATCTGCTCGGCCGGGCGACCGTTGACGAGGGCGCGTTCATCCGCCGCCTCCTCACCGGTGAGCTGCGGCAGGGCGCGCTCGACGGGCTCATGGCCGACGCCGCGGCACGCGCCGCCGACGTCAAGCCGGCGCGGTTCCGACGCGCGCTGATGCTCGACGGCGACCTCGGTCGCGTCGCGACGCTCGCGCGCACGGGTGGCGACGACGCGGTGGCAGCCGTGCGTCTCGAACCGTTGCGTGCGGTGCTGCCGATGCTCGCGAGCTCGGCGCCCGATGTGCGCGACGCGCTCGCACGTACCGGGCTCGCGTCGGTCGAGTGGAAGCTCGACGGTGCCCGCGTGCAGGTGCACCGCCAGGGCGACGAGATTCGGATCTTCACCCGCAACCGCAATGACGTCACCCATCGGTTGGACGAGGTCGTCGGGGCGGTCCGGGCGTTTTCCTCGACCGACTTCGTGCTCGATGGTGAGGCGCTCGGCCTCGACGACGAAGACCGACCGCAGCGGTTCCAGGACAGCATGAGCACCTTCGGAGCCGACGCCTCCCCGGCCGACGCGATGCGCCTGCGGGCCCGATACTTCGACTGTCTCCGGCGCGACGGCGTCGACCTGCTCGACGAGTCGCTCGAGGTCCGTCGTCGTCATCTCGTCGAGCTCGTCGGTGCGGCCGCGGTGCCGGCGGTCACCACCGACGATCCCGACGAGGCCGCGGAGTTCCTCGCCGACGCGATCGCGACCGGGCACGAAGGGGTCATGGTCAAGGCCGTCGGTTCGCCCTACGAGGCCGGTCGACGGGGCAAGGCCTGGGTGAAGGTCAAGCCCGTACATACGTTCGACCTCGTGGTGATCGGTGTCGAGTGGGGTCACGGCCGCCGCCGCGGGTGGTTGTCGAACCTCCACCTCGGCGCCCGTGGTCCCGACGGTGGCTTCGTGATGGTCGGCAAGACGTTCAAGGGCCTCACCGACCAGCTCCTCGCCTGGCAGACCGCGCGCTTGCAGGAGCTCGTGGTCGACGATCGGGGCCACTCCCTGTTCGTGCGCCCCGAGCTCGTCGTCGAGATCGCGGTCGACGGCGTGCAGGCCTCGACCCGGTACCCCGGGGGCGTCGCGCTGCGCTTCGCGCGGGTGAGGCGCTACCGCGAGGACAAGGCCCCCGCCGAGGCCGACACCATCGAGGCGGTCCGCTTCCTTCTCGCCTGACCGAGAGCGCCGAACGTGCTGGGTCAGAGGGGCGGGAACGGGACGGTGAACGCGGGAGCCTCGACTCCACCATCGATCTCGAAGATCTTGCCGGTGACCCACGCGGCGGCGTCGGAAGCGAGGTACACGATGCAGGCGGCGATGTCGTCGGTCCGGCCGACCCGCCGCATGGGCGTGTTCGACTCGAGCTGCTCGCGGACCGACGCGTCGGTGAGCACGTTCGCGAGGGCATCGGTCTCGACGCCGCCCACTTCGATCGCGTTGACCCGCACCTTCGGGGCGAGCTCGGGTGCCATCGCGCGCGACATCATCGACAGCGCGGCCTTCGCCGCGGCGTAGGCCGTGAAGCAGGGTTGCACCATGCTCGCGGCGCGTGACGAGATGTTCACCACGCTCCCGCTGCCGTGGGCGGCCAGGTGCGGGACCGCGAGCTTGGTGAGGGAGAACGCGGACGTCACGTTGAACCGGAACGCGGCCTCGAGCGCCTTCTCGCTCGTCTCCATGAACGGTCGCGGGTTCCAGCCGCCGGCGTTGTTCACGAGCACGTCGATGCGGCCGAACTCGTCCACCGCCCGCGTGATCAGGTGCGCCCGCTGGTCGGCCTCGGTCACGTCGGTGGGAACCGCGAGTGCCCGACGGCCGAGGGCACGGACGTCGTCGGCGACGTGCTCGATGTCGGCGGGGGTGCGTGCCGCGCACACGACGTCGGCGCCCGCTTCGGCCAGCGCCCGGGCGGTGCCAGCACCGATGCCCTTGCCGGAACCGGTGACGACCGCGATCTTGCCGTCGAGCCGGAACCGGTCGAGGATCATGCTCTCGAGGCTACCCGCCTCCCCGGAAGGAGCATCCGTGAGTGATCCCGTGCTGGTCGAGATCGACGACGGTGTCGCGACCGTCACCCTGAACCGGCCGGAGGCGCGCAACGCGTTGAACCGCGACGTCCGCCGCATGCTCGCGGAGGCGATCCGAGCGCTCGAGGGCGACGACGCCGTCGACGTGATGATCGTCACCGGTGCCGATCCCGCGTTCAGTGCGGGCATCGACCTCAAGGAGCTCGGCTCCGGCGCCGCGACCGGCACGCGCGACGATCTCGGCACGAGCCGCGGTGCGCTCCCGCTCCGCACGAAGCTGCTCATCGGCGCGCTCAACGGCGTCGCGGTCACGGGTGGGTTCGAGATCGCGCTCGCGTGCGACTTCCTGGTGGCATCGGAGCACGCACGCTTCGCCGACACCCACGCACGGGTCGGGATCATGCCGGGATGGGGCCTGACAGTCCTGCTGCCGCAGCGCATCGGCGTGGCG